>DASXGU010000232.1:0-20180 GCA_036488915.1 Gemmatimonadaceae bacterium
TGTCGTATTCGGCATCATGAAAGCATCACTCCATTGAGGCGCGCCCGCAGTCCCTCGATGCTGAGGCCAGACCCGATGCTGAAACGCGGCCGGGCAAACGGCGACACCTCGTTAGGGAGGTGCCATCCGCCGTCGATGCGCACAGCACCGGTGTACGAAGCCGCCTGAACAGCCCGACGGACGTTTCCCGAGTCGATGCCGTACGGATAGGCGAGCCAATCGATGGCTTTCCCCCCGAACTCAGAGCGCAGCCATTCACGTGACCCTTTCACCTCGGCTACCAGATCGGCATCGGAGAGCGTCGCGAGATTGGGGTGGGACCAGGTATGAGAGCCTACGGTTATTCCAGGGCTGGCGACGGCGGCGTGAAGCTCGGAGCGGGTCGCCGCGCGCGCGTGCGCCGGCAAGCCATGACTCGTTGGCAACGAGCTGGTTGCCGCCCAAGCGCGGACACGATCCTCACGGCCACCGAGCTCGCGCAGCGCGAAGTCCCTTAGCCAGGGATCGAGCACGCTGCTGTCGTCCGACAGCGCGTCCCACCAGAAGATGTGGCCGTTCAGCCGCGCCGGCACGACGAATATCGTTGCCGGAAGATTCCGTTTTGTCAGCTCTCGAACGCCGACGTTCACGGCCCCGGCGTAGGCGTCGTCGAAGGTGATGGCGACGCGCGGACGGCCATTGCCGGGGTCGTCGATGCGATCAAGCGGCGCCACGTCGGCTTCGGCAGCGATCATGTCGAGCTGCATGCAGAAGTCGCGCTCTTTGACGAAAAGCGCGCGCTCCCCAGCGGGCCGCTCCCCTTCGGGAATGATTCCGTGGTAGGCGAGAATCAACCGCTTTCCGCGCACGCGGCGCTGCGTCATCCACCCGACGGCCGGAGAGGAAATCGCTTTCTCCAACGGGCGCTTGACAAGGGGATGCATTTCAGCGAACCCCGGATTGAAAGTGCGCCCAAGAATCTGCGCGCCAAATGCTGCGCGCGACCCGCCAGCCCGAGCCACGAATCGCCCGCGGTGCGGTGGCCGGAGTGCCGCTCGGCTGAGACTCCTCGGCGAGCTGCGCACGGATGGAGACGTGGAGACCCGTCAGGAGCGAAGCCATCAGATAAATCGGGTCGCGCCAGGCAAACGAAACGAAAAACGCGGTGACCGCGAATCCGACCATCGAGACCGGGAAAAAGCTGGTCGCTGCGTAGAGGAACCGTTCGGCTGGTGTCCCGCGGCGCCACCGCCTTGGCAACCGGCGTCCGAGACGCAGCGGCGCAACGATGCTACCGATGACGAGAGCAACCCAGACGACAAAGCCCACTGTTCCGGTCTCGGAGGCCGCTTCTACGTACGAATTGTGGGGTGCAATGCACTTGACGGGTCCATTCCCATCCGCGTCGATCTTCGGAGAAATAGTGCACTCCGCTCTCGGGAAGTTGTCGATGCCGAGGCCGAATACGGGGTAGCGAGCGGTGTAACCGATACCGCGCTCCATTACCGCTTTGCGTCCGTCGGGATCGAAGTAGTTGTAGTCTTCCTTGGGTTTCAGGATTGTCGCCATCTGCTTCCAGTACCCAGCGGGGGCGCCGGCGAGCAAAGCGATTACTGCCGCGGCAAATACCGCCAGACGCTTGCCGGCCGGTACGCCCCTCACCAGAAAGAGCGCGGCAACTCCGACAGCGGCGAAACCCAGAAAGCCGCCCCTGGAGCCCGAACGGGCCATCGTCACCGAGATGCCGATGAGAATGAGCAGGAGCAGGAGCCTGCGGGCGCCACGCTCCACCGACAGGAGCAGGAGCGTCAGTGGCAAACCGACCATCAACACGACCCCGAGATCATTCGAGTCGTAAGTGTAGAGGTCGTTAAGGCGCGTGACGTAGCTGTTGCTGGCTTTCGTTATGCCAAAGACGAAGATGGAAAAGAAGGCGAGAATGCCACAGCTGACCACATACGCCCAGACGAAAGTGTACAAGTCGCGCACGTGTCTTATGCTGAGCGCCACCAGCAGCGTGTAAGCCAGCGTCTTGGAGTACGAGTTGAGGATGAACGATGCAGAGCCTCCGAGAGAGATTCCGAAAGCCGCTGAGCAACACGCGATGACTCCCAATGCGACTACGAGCCGGGTGGGCCAAAGTCGCAGGACGTTGGCGCGGGTGAGAAACCGCGGGTTGAGATAGGCGTAACCCACCGAGGCAACGACGAGTAGCAGCGCCGGGCGGAATTTCGCCAGCAGCGGATAGTTCTCGTGGACGCGGCTGATGGTCAGTACCGTCAGCATGAAAAGAGCAGCCCGCAATGGGTCGCGAACGAGCGCAAGCCGGGCATCGGCGCGTCGGTCAGCTGCCGGCGAGCGTTGCGGGCGCACCAGTGTGGCCGCTCCGGCTCCCATCAGCTCTGGCCCTCAATGACGTCGGCGAGCACTTCGAGCAGCTCGGCGGCGGCGACAGTCCGGCACGCCGGCGCAAGCGCGTACCCGTCGGTAGTGTTTTGCGGAGCGAGCGTCTCGATGAACGCTCCGCCAAATGCGAAACGCTCGATCGATCCGTCGGGTCGTGTCGACTGCACTCTTGCGACATCGAAGATGGGCTCAGAGGCGCCGAACTCGGTGCGAAGCAACTCGTTGTAGCGATGGCGCGCGACGGCGACTTCCCTCTCGCTCGGCAATCCCAGAAACAGCTTGGTTCCCGACTTCAGCGCGTTTTCCGCAATGGTCATCAACGGAATAGTCGCGTGCACGACGGTAACGTCGGGATGCTCGAACTGAATCGTGTCGACGGTGTCGCGATAAGCTTCGAACATCGCGGTACCGTCGCCCGGGCCCTTGATGTCGCCGTGACAATACTTGAGGATCACCAGCGGATGGGGGGCGCGGGTCGGCGACTCGAGCAGCCGGAGTATTGCCGCGTTCTTTGACGCATAGTCACGCCGGTCGCCGGCGAAGAAATGGACGAAGGCCGGCCGCGTCGGCGAAATCGGCTCCGGATTCTGAACGATGTGAATCGGGAGATTATAAGCGCGGGTCAAAGCCTCAACGCCCGCGACGATCTCGGCGCCGACCGACTGATGCGCGAAGTAAACGGTGCGCCCGCCGATCGCCGACCACCTGGCGGGACGTGCCCCTGTCGGTGATGCGGGTCGCGCGGTTACAGGAGCCGGCATCGAATCAGCTCACATCCACGTGACTTGTCGTTGCCGGGATACGGTGGGAACCGGCTGCATCATCGCCAAGCATGACCGACGCATCCACTGCCGAAAGCGGTGTCACCAGCAGCGCGCTCTCGACGAACTGCTGGTGCCAAAGCTGGGTGGATAGGACTCCTATCAGGGTGCTGTTTTCCTCTCGTCCCCGCGCCAGGCCGGCGCGGTGTCGAGTCACCAGACCACCTACTGCAGCGGGCGAAAAAACGCCAACGCGACGTAGCGCTTCGGAAGTGAGCTGGTCGCCGATCCAGGACGGCGATCCCGCCAGAAACAGCGCCTGCGCCTCAGGTGGCCGAGTAGCTCGAGCGGTTGTCCTCACGACTTCCGTCGGAAGTATTCTCGATGCCCACCGGCGCAGAATGTCCTTGCCCCGCAGCCCCCGGAGTCTGGACCCGGTCGGCAGCGACGAAACGAACTCGAAAACGCGGTGATCGAGAAAAGGATACCTGGCTTCAACGCCATGAGCCATCGTCATGCGGTCGGCGTGAGAGCTCAGCGCGTAGGGCGAGAACTGTGTCGTCATTTCCAGGTAAGCCGCTTGATTCAAAGACGACCAGCCAAAAAAACGCGTCGGCAGCGCCGAGCGCAGCTCGGCGATCACATCAATTCCGCCAAGCGCGGCCCGGAATTCCGGGTGATACACCTCGCCGATTTCCGCGGCCATGAATCTCGGAAGGTGGGAGAACAGCGGGTCGCGCCCGACGGCGCACTCCACCAGGCTCTGCCACGTTTCGGGTGGAAAACCGGTGCCCGGGTCCCGATATACTCTGTTGAACAACATTCGCCGCGCCGATGAATCGGGTCGGCGAGAGCAGAACCGCCGGACCGACGACTCTCTGAATACCTCGTTGCCAAGGAAGATCTCGTCGGAGCCTTCTCCGCCGACGATTACCTTGACGCCAGATTCGCGGGTGAGCCGGGCGAGATGAAACATCAGCGCCGGCCCGGTGCTCAGCAGCGGAGTCTCGGCGTGCCAGAGAACCTCCGGAAGCGTTTGGGCGATGGTGTCCATCTCGATGACTGCGCCCGTGTGGGTGCTGCTCACCGCTGCCGCGACCTCAGCCTGTCGAAGGCTCTCGTCGTATTCGGGTATGGCGAAGCTGATGGAGAAGCTACGCAGTGGATGGCTCGACGCGCTCCGCGCCAGCGACGCGGTAATCGAAGAGTCGAGTCCGCCGCTCACGAAGGCGCCGACGGGTACACTCGCGCGCAAACGCATTCCCGCGCTACGGAGCATTATCTCGTCCAGTTGCTCCACTGCGTCGGGCGGCTCCTCTGCGCTCTCCGGATAATCGAGCTCGTAATAGTGTCGGAGCCAAAGCGCGCCATCCCTCCAGACACCATAAGTGCCCGGTTCCAGAGACGCGATGCCGCTGAAGACCGTGCGAGGCGGACGGGCTGCGCCGCATCGCAGGACTTCGTCCAGGCCCCGTGGATCGAGCGCCGCGTCGACCTCGCCGCCAGCGAGGATGGCCTTGATCTCGGATCCGATGTAGAAGTCGCCGCTGCGCTGTGCATAGAACAGCGGCCGGACGCCGAATCGATCGCGCGCCACAAGCACCGTCTCACTGTTCCGGTCGTACACGGCGAAGGCAAACTGGCCGTCGAGGCGGGCAAGGAGCGCCGGCCCCCATTCCTCGTAGCCATGAATGAGCACCTCGGCGTGGCAGCGGGTGCGGAAAACGTGGCCGCGCTCCTCGAGCTCGCGACGGAGCTCAGGGTGGTTGAAGATCTGAGCGTCCGCCGCGAGAACCATCGTGCCGTCTTCGTTGGTCAACGGCTGCACGTCGGCATCAATGGCCTTCAGCGCGACGTGCGCAAACCCAACCGTGCGGCCAGCATAGAAGCCGTGACCGTCGGGCCCGCGGTGTCTGATGGCGCCCGCCATGCGCGAGAGCACTTTCACCGTTACCCCGCTGGGGACGCGCCTGGCTATTCCGGCAAACCCTGCCACTAGATCATCTCCCCGATATCGCAACGCCACGGCTGATCGAGCGCTGGCCAGTTTCGCTGGCGGAGTCGATCGGCGTTGCTGGAAATGAGATGAACGTTGGTTTGTGGGGTCATGAAGCCAATCCAAAACTGACGGGATATTTGCTCGCAGCCGCCGGCGTGCCGCCCGGCGCGCGACGCGGAAGTGCAAGCTTGGCACCCGGCATTAGGGCCTCATAGATAGTCGAGATGAAGCCACCTAAGCCACTCCGTTATAGACGGTTACGAGTTACGGCGCTATCCAGATTCGAAGGCCTGATGCGGCGGGGTGTGGTTTGTCTGCAACGATTTTGCGGTTGCACCGGACCGCGGGGCTTTCGCGGCCAGCAACAGCGGGACAGGGTCATTCTCGGCACCTCTCAGAATGTTCGACGGAGGATTCTCACGAGTTCTTCCGCACACCGATCGAGGCGGCTGAATGACGCTTCGTATTGCTCGGCAGACCCGTTCAAAGGGTCCTCAATCCCACGTTTCGCACTGGGGTCGGGATCCAGATCACCGGCAATCAAGATTCGTCCGCGCTTCACTCGAAACGCTCTCGCAATCTCGCTTGCCTGGCTCGCGTCCATCACGACCACGACCTCAGCCCAGTCGACATGCAATTGGGTGATTGGTTTCGAGCGGTGCGCCGACAGCTCGAGGCCTCTCGCGGAGGCGACCGAGACGGCCGTCGCGGGAGCGGGACGACCGCTCCCGACGAAGCCAGCCGACCTGAATTCCACTTCGGGGATGGAGCTGCGAAGCCGGGCTTCGAGGTACGGGCTTCGACAAAGATTGCCGTGACACACCACCAGAATGCGGTGCGGAGCGGCGCGGGAGATTTGAACCCTCGCGTCGGCGGCCCTGCGCCTGTGCAGAAAGCGGCCGGTCCCTATCAAGGTCACGCGAGCCAACCCGCGAGGCGCTCGAGGTCGGCCTGAGTCACGCGTGAATGCGTTGGAACGGTGAAAAGCCGGGTGCGCAAAAACTCCGCGCCGCTTCCGGGCTGCTCTCCCGGGAGGAGCAATGGCTGAAGTGGAGCGTGCTGATCCAACGTCATCGGATACCCGCGGAGCGCGCCGATGGCCGGGTGCGGGCTCCTGCTTCCGTGTCGGTCGGAAATCGCAAACCTCAGGAATCCGGGTTCCCCTCCAACGATGGAGTGAACGGCGGCAACCGAGCTTGAGTTCGCTGCGAAAGAGGCCAAGACTTTGGCCCTGGCTCGCCGACCCTCGACGACGCCGTCATCGACTTTGAGCACCGCCTGCAATACCGCCGCGGCTGTGGATGCCATCGGTCGGGCCTCCGTCGGAGGCCGGTAGACCATCTCTCCGAGCTTGAGACCGGGGATCGAGGCAGGCAGCCTGTAAACCGACGGATGTCCCAGAACCGTCTGCGCCGCGAGCGTCATCACCTCTCTTCCGCCACTCGGCGGTGTGCCCAGCTCGCGTCGCATCGCATCCGCCCAGCGGCCCAGCTCAGGACTTCGCGCCAAGAGGGCGCCCCCGGAACCAGCGGTCATCCCCTTCCCACGGCCGAAGCTCAGAATAGCGATATCGCCGAAGCTGCCCAGCCGCCTTCCCGAAAGAGACCCCCCTGCTCCCTGAGCTGCGTCCTCGATCACGGGGATGCCGAGGGGTGCGGCGATCTGCTGAACGGCGAGGACGTCCGCGGGATAGCCATAGAGGTGCGCCACGACGACCACGTCAACGCCGCGCGCAACGACCCTCGTGAGCGAATCCAGATCCGGGCTCAACGTCGCTGGATCGAGATCGTAGAGACGAACGCGTGCTCCAGCTCCAAGCGCGGCAGCCGTCAGATCTATGCACGCATAGCCCGGCAAAGCGACCGTTCCTCCGGGCGGGAGAAGTTTTCGAAGCGCGAGTATGAGCGCTGACGTGCCGGAATCGGTCAGCAGCGCTGACGTTGCAGCGTAGCGGTCGCAGAGAGCCCGCTCAACCCGCGGATGGGGCTGGATCCTCCACCCCATCGCGGCACCGACTCCGTCGATCAGCGCCCGCGACGATACCGGTGACAGAACCGGGGGCTGCCACCGCCACGTCATGGGATGCATCGCACGATCGAAGGACCAACCGCCGTGGCGATCGACGCGGGCAGTCGGCGCCAAACGCGCGGGCCCCAGCTGAACGCCGGATCGTTCGGGCTCGGCGTGGTGGCATCGCCAGATGCCGCAAACGTGTACCACCAGAGGGGCGTCTCACGGCCGCCCCATTGCATCTTGAAGCGATGCGTTCCGCTGCCCGGCGTGCATCGGCCGAAATTGAAAGTCGTCAGCCCTTCGGCAATGGCGCGCTCCATGAACTTCGAATAGAGAAGCATGTTGGGCGATTCGCGATTGTATTCGCGGAGCGAAGAGGCCCAGGTCATCTCGAACTGGCTTCCGAAGCGAAAGCCGCAGCCCGCCGCGACGGCCGCCCCGCGGAGGTACGCGACGCCAAACCATGAGTCGTCAGGGAATCGCCGCGCAATCTCGCGAAACAGCGCCACGGACTGCACCGGGGTTCCGAGGTCGCGCATGTGACGCGAGAAAACTTCGTAGAACGCTTCGACGTGATCGACGCCGAATTCCACAGACACACCCTCTTTCAGCGGCCGGCGAATCTGGCTGCGCAGCTTGGCGTCGAAGCCCTTTTGCAAAGCCTGCGGATTCGGCGGCAGATCGAGCAGCACTGTGATCTTCCGGTGCGATGCAGAGAGTGAGATGGCAAGCGGTCTGCTGCTTCGCATCTCGAGGAGCTTCACCTTGTCCCGCCGGGCGAGCTCGATCGCTTCGTCAACCAGCGCGCGGACCCCCCCATCGTCTCCGATCGGTCCTCCGTAATTGAGGAACGGCATCGAGACGAGATAATGGCCGAAGACGATGCTGCGAACGCGGACGAGCGGCAGTACTCCGACGAGAGCTCCGTTGGCGTTTCTCGCGGCGAGGTAAACACACTCGTGACCGAAGACGCTCTCCATCACCGCTCGCCATCCGGCGCGGTGAAAATGCGTGAACCCTTCCTGGGCCGACGCGAATTCATCCCACTCACTCTCGCCCCCGGCAAACCGCTCGACCTCGATCGTCACGCGGCCCCCACAGTTGGCAGCGGAACACCGGGTAGCACTTGCGGCAGATAGGACGCGATCGTCCGAAAACTGAACTCACCCAATAGCCGCTCGATTCGGCCAAGAGTGCTGTCCAGACCGCGGTAATGTCGGATGCAAGTGAGCCTGGAGACCGGGAGTCGGGGCTGCCCCGGGTCGATCTCCCACGGGTGGATGTAAAATGTCGTGGGCTGTTCGCGCTCCGTAGCTTCGCGAAATGCCCGGCGGATCACCTGATAGGGGAACTGACGCAGATAGCCCCCACCTGCAGCAGGCACTACGTACGACAGTATCTCGGTGGTCGCCAGCGGAAACTCGGCGATCTGACCGCCGGCGCGCTGCATCAGATGTGGAATACGGGGAGCGTTCGGGTAACCGTAGCCGTTCCGTCTGATGGGGAAAATGCTGGAATCATAGCTGTAGCCTTCCTCTAGAAGTACATCAAAAGCCCAGTCCCGTCCCGGCACGATCGAGAAGTTTGGAGCGCGATAACCGACCACAGGTGAGCCGACAAGATCCTCGAGCGCGCGCTTCGATGCCCGGATGTCTTCCCGGAACGCGGCGCGATCGAGGGTGGTAACCCGTTCATGCCAGAAACCGTGGGAAGCGACTTCGTTTCCGGAATCGGAAATCGCGCGCACGACCTCCGGGCGATGTCTCGCTAGCCAACCGAGCACGAAGAAGGTTCCTCGCGCACCGTGACTCTCGAGGCGTTCGAGAAGCGTGTCGACGCTGCGGGCCACCCTCGTCGGATGCGAATCCCACTGGTCGCGTCTCACCACCGACTCCATCGCACCGACCTGGAAATACTCCTCCACGTCGACGGTGAAGAAATGCGAAGTCCTGTTTTGCCCTGGTTGCATGGAGGTGGGAGAAAGTCCGCGGCGCTGGATTGTGCACCGCCCCGAGCGCACTTCAAATGCCAGCCCTTTTGCCTCCGATGGCCTTGCGCTATAGTGTCCCATCTCGTTGTGCGGCAACGAGTATCGTCGTTCACCCGTCCCCTGACAGGGACCCACCGATCGGCCCTCATGGAGCTACTGTTGCCTTGACGCCACACCTCCGACGAACCGGCTGGATCCTCGCTGGAGCCGGGCTCGCGGCGATTCTCTTCGCCACCCTGACCCCCGCCCCCGGCAGTCCGGTGGGATCGCGCGTTTGCCTGATCTGCGGAGCTATGGGCGGAGTCGATGCGATTCTCAACGTTCTGCTCTTCGTCCCGTTCGGGGCGGGCCTCGCGCTGGCGGGTGTTCGATTCAGGTGGGCGATCCTGCTGGTGATTCTGCTTTCTGCGTCGGTCGAAACGACGCAGCTCTTCATTCCCGGACGCGACACCTCGCTCGGTGATCTCACCACCAACACGATCGGCGGTGCGCTTGCCTACTATGTGGTGTGGTCTGCGGGAGCATGGATGCGTCCCACGCCGCATCACGCCGCCGTTCTCGGCGTCACAGCGAGCGCGGTCTGGTTGGCCATCCAGGCGGTCACCGCCTTTTCACTCGCGGCGTCGTTTCCGGTTTCGACGTATTACGGTCAGATCGCCCGCGAGCTGGGGAACTACGAGCTCTTTCGTGGCCGGGTGATCGCGGCGAACATTGGCACGTCGCCGGTACCGGATTCCCAATTCGCCACCACCGATAGTGTCGCCAGCCGGCTTCGCGCCGGGGCCGTAGTATCGACCTCCGTTATCGCCGGAAAACCGACGAATGACATAGCCCCCATCGTGCGCATTGCCGATGATGAGCAGGACGAGGTTGTTCTGCTCGGCCAATCCGGAGAGGATGAGGTTTTCCGGGTGGCAACTGGTGCGGACAGACTACGCCTCCGGCCGCCTGTCTTTGCGCTACGCGACGCGTTTCCGCGGAGCCAAGAGGCTGGTGCGGGTTCCACGGTTACCATCACGGGCCGGTACCGTCCAGGCGTCGTCACGCTCACGGCGAAGCGTGACGACTTCGCCGGGGCACGCGATATATCACTCGCTCCATCGCTCGGATGGACGCTCTTGCTTCCGTTCCAATGGCCGATTGAGGGAACGCCGATGGAGAGAGTCGCGAGTTTTCTCTGGACGTCCGTGTTGTTGCTTCCGATAGGATTCTGGCTCCGGTGTGCAACCATCGATCGTGGCGCGGGGGGTCGAGTTCGGATGGCGGTGTCGCTGGGCGTTCTCACGGTTGTCTGTCTTGGATTGGCTTGGGTGCCCCTGGTTTACGGAGTGTCAGGCGCATCGATCGTTGATTGGTGCGCTGGACTGACTGGTTTGGCGGGAGGAGCCCTGTTGGCGAGCGTCGCCGTTGGGAAAGGCGCTCGCGCACCCAGGTCGCGAGGTCAATTCGTGTAGCATCCATACGACAGTCCTCACCCCGGAACCGGCGAGATTTGGAACAGGGTTTCGGCAAGTCCTGTTGTGACATGGGCTTGAGTCGGTTTTTTTTCTGAACGAGCGATATTTTTTCAGGCCTCTCGGTTGCAGAGCCAGTGCGTGCTATAATTGGCTCTCCCGAATCCCAGTCGCCTCCTCCCCGCCCCGGCTCCCCACCTTTTCCCCTCGCCAGACCAACCACGCGCTAGTGACTGCCCAATCCGGTTTAATCGTCCAGGCCCACAGGCCTTTGTCGAGCGATGTGAGCTCGGGAGTCGGTGGCCGCGCGCGCATACTCATCGTCGAAAGCAACGAAGACGGAACGGTCGGGGGTTCTCACCAGGCTTTATTTGACCTCGTCGTTGGCCTTGATCGAACAGAGTTCGAGCCGGTGACGATGTTCTATGAGGACAACGTGTTCGCGGAGCGGCTGCGTGGTCGCGGCATTGAAGTCATCGTGTTTGACGAGCTAACCGAGCGGCGCCGCGCAGTCAAACCCACGAGCCGGCTGATGTCGAAGATTGCGCGCTATGCAATGGACATTGTCCATTGCAGACGTGAGCTGCAGCGCCTGGCTATTGACGTGCTGCACATGAATAATTCCCCGGCGATCGGCTACGACAATTGGCTTCCCGCTGCCCGATCGCTTCACATCCCATGCATAGTTACCGCCATGGGCACACCAGTGCGCCCGCGCCGGTTGGCCCACCGATGGCTATACAAACAATTTGATCTGTACCTCGCCATCAGCAGACACGTGGCGGCAGGCCTGCGCGCGCAGGGTGTGGCTGCCGATCGAATCAAGCTCAATTACGCCGGCGTCGACTTCGACAATCTGAGGCGGCGCGTCATCCGCCCGCGCGAATCGGTCCGTCGTCAGCTCGCAGTTCGCGAGGATCAGGTTTTGGCACTGATGGTCGGTAACATCAGGGCCTGGAAGGGTCAGCGCGAAGTAGTCTCGGCGCTGGTCCGGCTGCCGCAGAAGACTCGGGAGCGCTTGAGATTCTTCTTCGTAGGGGCGGCTGGAAATGCCGACGCAGAGTACTTCGCCGAGCTCCGCGCCGCGGTGGCTAGCGCTGGGCTGCAAGAATGCGTCACCTTTCTCGGCGCGCGCTCGGACGTGCCCGATCTCTTCAGGGCAGCTGACATTGCGGTGCACGCGTCGGTGACACCTGA
This sequence comes from Gemmatimonadaceae bacterium, assembly GCA_036488915.1. Lineage (GTDB taxonomy): Bacteria > Gemmatimonadota > Gemmatimonadetes > Gemmatimonadales > Gemmatimonadaceae > UBA4720. The sequence continues at coordinate 11,800 of DASXGU010000232.1, forward strand.
GCCCTTCGGACTGGTGGTACCCGAAGCGATGGCCCTTGGTTGCGCCGTAATCGCGTCATCGTCCGGCGGACCCGCCGAGGTGATCACACAGGGTACCGGGCTTCTCTGCGACCCGGACAAACCGGAGGAGTATGCGGATGCACTCCAGCGTCTGATCACCGACGATCGGTTGCGCAACCAGTTCTCCGCCGCGGCTCCAGCGCGCGCGGAGCTGTTCGGCATCGAGCAAAATGTGGCGGGGACTGAAGCGGCCTATCGACAGGTGCTGAAACGCCCTGCCTGATCGATCAGGGGAGCGAGATCTCGTTCTGATAGTGGCGTAGTCGTCCCCACGCCGTCGCACTAACGCCAAGGCTCTTCAGCCGCCGCTCCGGTGACGAAATGAATCGTCCCAGCTCGGCGCGGACCCAGTGCTCGAGCCATTCACGCCAGAGCCAGAGCGGTCTCCCGAGAATCATTCCGAAACCGCGACTGGCGTCCATTTTGGCGAGTAGCTCACCGTTCCCGTGGAACCAGTCGCGAAGGTATGCCTCGGTCTGGCGCGTCCGCGGAATAAAGTGCTGCACTCGCGCTTCCGGCAGCCAAACCACCTGCGAGCCATCGCGACGGAGATTGCGCACCAGCATCCATTCTTCGCCCCGGATGCTGCTTCCCGGCTGTGGACCGATGCGCGGATCGAAAGCGTGGCGAAGATGAGCGCTGCGCTTGAGCGCCATGTTGGCGCCCAGTGGATAAAAATTCTCGGGTGCCGTTCCGCTCGGATGATTGATGTTCATCGCCGCGTAAACACCGGCGACCGCCGGGAATCCATCGGAGAGCCAGCGTGGCGGCGTTCCCTCGAACCATGGATCGATCCGACCGCCAAACACCTCGGCCTCTGGATATCGCTCGAACGCAGCCACATACTGCCGAACCCAGTCGGCGCTGACGAGCACGTCGTCATCGGTCCAGATGATGTACTCACCGCGTGCCTCCCGGACGACGAGGTTGGCGGCGTTCGACTTTCCTGGAGCGGGCTCCTTCAGCGCTCGGAGCGGGAGTCTGTTTGTGAACTCCTGAAGGACGCTCTGAGTGTCGTCGCTCGAGTTGTTGTCGACGACGATCAGCTCCCAGTCGAAGCCGCGGGGCGGCTCGAGCTGGCTGAACTGCTCGAGAGTTTTCCGGAGAAGAGCGCTGCGATTCCAGGTACAGATGGCGACGGTAACGAGCATGTGGTGATTTATCTGGATAGGAAATGAGTTCGGCGCCTGAGGAGGCAACTCACGCGCCGCCGATGATTCGGTAGTAAGGGCGCCAATCCCTTGGAGAAAGCGTGGTTTCTTGAGCCCGCTTGTGGCGCCTGCCCGACACACAGATGAAGGGAAGCAACATTGGCGCTCTATGGGTGGATGTAGAGTATCGTCACGTTGGCGCCGCTGAAGGGAGACGTGAAGGTGACGGTGCTTCCGCCAGTAACGGGCGCCGACGCGATGATGGTCTGGTTCGTTCTTGGCTGGAACCACTCGACCGTACGCGACCCCGACAGTCCGGACAGGTTGACGTCCACACTTCCCCCTGTAGGCAGCAGAACGAGATACTCGTTGCCGACGACAGCCAGCGCATAATTGCTCGAGGCGAGCTCCCCGTGCGGGAGGGCGTGGGCAAGGTCTACGCGCTGGGCGAAAGATCTGGCGTATCCCATGTATGTCCGAATTATTTCCCACACCGGATCGGTGGGGTTGTAATTCGGGTCGCCGACGCCCGGGCTCCCGTCGTAGCCATCCATGAGCAGCGTGTTGTGACCGCGCATGAGACTCTTCCACGGGAACTCGGCATCGCCGCAGATCCCGCAGAGGTGGTCTGTGTCGGCCAGGCTCACCTTGCTGCCATCGGCTGCCGGGAGATTGGTGATGTCACCATTCATCGACACCCAGTCGGCCGGACTGTTCAGCACCTCGCTGTTCGTCGCGTTGGGGTACGGGACCGTCATCCCGATCGGATGCTGCTTCGGCTTGGTCGCCTCATACGAGCGCACCAGGTTGATCATGTGATATTGCCATTGATCGCCTGAAGGATCGCTCTCGTTGCTTATCTCATAGATCACGTTGTCCAGATCGTTGACCGCATCGATGACCGCCTTCACGTAAGTGTCCTGAAGCGCCGTCACGGCCGGAATGGAGAGCGTCTGGATCTCCATGCCATTGCCGTCGCCGTTGGTGTCACCATTGATACCGTTGATGTTGTTGGCAGCGTTGAAGGGGTGAGCGAGCCACGGGTTGGCCGCCGAAGAGTTGCCCTTGAAGCCAATGCTCCAGCCATCGAAGAGCATCACCGAGACATAGATCCCGCGAGCCCCCGCATCGATGACGCGCTGGCGGAGACGGGCCAGATACGCGGGATTGATCTGATTCAGATCGAACTTCTGCCCGCCGTCGGCTCCAGTCCCCGGTCCGGTCCTCACATAGAGCGTGGGTGAGAACCAGTGACTGAGGCTCGTCTCGGCGCTCCAGCGCGCCTGCTCCCACACCCATAGCCGCGTGAAGTTGTGGTTGTGCTGCTGGAGGAAGTCGAGATACCCCACATTGTCGAAGGCGGACGGGGGATCAGTCGTACCGTCGTCCTGGACGTTCTTCCAATAGTGCGAGCCCGTCAAATACACGATTCGCCCGGAAGGATCGGCGAAGTAGCGCGGGTTAACGGTGCTCACCCGGAGCGGTCCGGTTGCGCCGGATGCACTTACTGTTATGGAAGGCGTTGTCGCCCCCGGCGCAGCTTCGCTGGTTGCGGTGATCGTTGCCGTGCCGCTGCTCAGCGCGGTTATCGTCATCGCCGCTCCGGCAGATGTGCTCACCGAGCTGGACGCGTTCGGCGCAAGAACCGCCGGATTGCTCGAGACCCAGTTCACGGTCCGACCGGAAAGTGGGTTGCCGCTTCCGTCCTTGGGCGTTGCAGTGAGGACCTGGGTTCCGCCGACCACCATTGGCGTCGTGGGAATGGATAGTGTCACCGTCGCGACCGGCACCGGATTGACGGTGATCGCGGGCGTAGCAGCGGAGCTGACGGACTCACTGCTGGCGGTGATCGTGGCGGTGCCGACACCCACGGCCGTAACCGTTGTCGGGTTGCCATTTGCGCTCACCGTCAACACGGCTGGGTTGCTCGAGCCCCAAGTGATCGTGCGACCCGTGAGTACGCTGCCCTTGGCATCCTTCGTCGTAGCCGTGAGCTGCTGAGTGCCACCCACGACCATGGGCGTCGTCGGCGCTGAGACGGTCACACTCGCCACCGGGGCTTGCGTCACTGTGAGCGCTGCACTGCCCGTCTTCGTTTCGCTCGTGGCGATGATGTTGGCAGTACCAGCACTCACCGCGGTGACGAGCCCAGTCGTTGAGGACACAGTCGCCACAGCCGTGTTATCCGAGGTCCACGCTATCGACCGGCCGGTCAGCGGATGGCCGTTCGCGTCGAGAGTCGTGGCAGTCGCCTGCGAAGTCCCCACTGCCGTGATTGATGTCGGATTCAGAGACACATTCACTGAAGCGACAGGAGCCAATGAGACCGTGATCGAGGAGGTGCCCGTCTGACCTTCGCTCGACGCTGTGATTATGGCGGCCCCTGCTGCTACCGCGGTCACCAGGCCGTTCGGGTCAACTGTCGCCGCGAGACTATTGCTCGAGCTCCACGTCACCGCTCGGCCAGAGAGCACGTTCCCGTTTGCGTCCTTGGTTACCGCCGTCAGCTGTTGGGCCGAAGTGATGCCGAGAACGAGGGTCGCGGATGCCGGGCTCACTGTGACGGTCGCGACGGGTGCGGGATTGACGGTTAGTGTCGCGCTGCTGGTTTTGCCTTCGCTCACGGCGATGATCTGCACCGACCCAGCACCGGCAGCCGTTACGATTCCGGTTGGGGAAACCGTCGCAATCGCGTTGTCGCCAGAGCTCCAGGTGACCGCACGACCGGTGAGAATATTCCCATTGGCGTCACGAGTTGTCGCGGTCGCCTGCGTTGTTTGTCCGACAGTTATGGTCGGCGAGGCCAGGGACACCGTTACAATAGCGACCGGTATCGGAACCACGGTGATCGAGGATGTGCCGGTCTGCCCTTCACTGGTGGCCAGGATCGTTGCGCTGCCGAGTGCAAGCGCGTTGACCAGGCCGCTCGACGACACGCTGGCAATTGAAGGCGCGCTCGACGACCAGGTGACAGTTCGTCCAGTCAGGACGACGTTGTTTGCATCTCTGGTTTCTGCGGTGAGTTGAAGAGTGTTTCCAACGACAGCGTTTCCGGATGGCGGGCTCACGACGACCGCAGCGACTCTCGGAATTACACTGAGCGCTGCCGTGTTGCTCTGGCCCCCGGTCGCCGCTCGGATCTGGGCGCTGCCGGGTGCAACCGCCGTGACGAGACCACTCGCCGATACGGTCGCCACACCAGTGTTGTCCGAGCTCCAGATAACAGTGCGGCCGGTCAGAACGTTGCCTGCCGCGTCCCGAGCGATCGCGGTGGCTTGTGTCGTCTGGGCGTCGGTAATGGTGCTCGAGACGAGGGTCACGGTTACCGACGCGACGGGAATCGGCGACACCGTAATCGACGAAGAGCCGAGCTGACCTTCGCTCGTCGCGCTGATGGTCGCGGTGCCGGGAGAAACCGCCGTCGCCACTCCGGTCTGTGAAACCGTGGCAATGGCGGGGTTACTCGTGGACCACGTGACCGGCCGCGTCAGAACGTTGCCGTGAGCGTCGTTCAGGATGACAGTAAGCTGCTCGGTGCCCCCCTGGACCACCGTCTCACTTTCCGGAATCACCGTAACCGTTGCGACCGGTGCCTGGGTCACGGTGAGAGTCGCGCTCCCGTTCTTACCCTCACTCGTTGCGATGATGCTTGCAGTGCCCACCGCAACAGCGGTCACCGCTCCCTGAGCGGAAACCGTCGCCACGGCAGTGTTGTCCGAGCTCCAGGCGACGACTCGTCCCGTCAGCGGATTGCCGTTGGGGTCGAGCGTCGTTGCCGTTGCCTGCGAGGTCCCAACGGCCGTTATCGAGCTGGGGGCTAGACTGACAGTGACCGTGGCCACAGGAACGGGATTGACTGTGATCGCGGCTGTCGGCGCCGAGCTCACCATTTCGCTCGTCGCCGTTATCGTCGCACTCCCCGTTCCTACCGCCGTCACAGTCGCCGGCGAGCCGCTGGCGCTAACTGTCAGGACTGCGCTGTTGCTCGACACCCACGTGACGGTCCGGCCGGTCAGCAGGTTGCCGTTCGCATCCCGCGTTGTGGCAGTGAGCTGCTGAGTGCTACCAACGATCATCGGTGTCGCCGGCGAAGACACCGTCACGCTCGCCACCGCGGCTGGAACGACCGTGAGCGCCGCGGTTCCCGTCTTCCCCTCGCTCGTGGCAGTGATGACGGTTGCGCCTGCACCGACTGCCGTCACGATCCCCGAGGACGACACGTTTGCAACGGCTGTATTCCCGCTGCTCCAGATCACAACTCGTCCGGTGAGGACGTTGTTGTTGGCGTCTAGAGTGGTTGCCGTGGCCTGCGTGGTCTGGCCGGCCTGAATGGTCCCCGCAGCAAGCGAAACACTAACGGAGGCAACCGGCGTCGGCGTGACGGTAATCGATGCGGTTCCGCTCTTTCCTTCACTGGTCGCAGTCACGACGGCCGACCCGACCGCCAGCGCCGTCACAACGCCGGACGGGGAGACGCTGGCGACGCCGGAAGCGTTCGTCGACCAGGTCACCACTCGACCCGAGAGCGGGTTTCCGTTCACGTCGCTGGTGGTCGCCAACAGCTGGTGAGTGGCGTTTACTGGCAGGGTGACCGAGGAAGGAGTCACGGTGACTGTGATCACCGGCACCGTCACCGTAATTGCCGACGTTCCAGTCTGGCCTTCGCTCGTAGCGGTGATCGTCGTGGTGCCGCCGCTAACGGCGGTCACGAATCCGTTGCCGTCAACCGTCGCTACCGACGGAACGCTGGATGTCCACGAGACTGCGCGGCCGCTCAGAATCTGATTGTTCGCATCCTTCAGGGTCGCCGTCAGCTGCTGGGTCGAAGCGACTCCGAGCGCGAGACTGGCGGACGGCGGAGTGACAGTCACCGTCGCGACGGGAACCGGATTAACCGTGATCACCGGTGTCGACGCGCTCGGAGCGGATCCGCTGGTCGCGGTTATGACCGCCGTTCCCACGCTTGCGGCCGTGAGCGTTACAGTGGCCCCACTCGGGGTGCTAACCGAGCTCGCTGCGCTCAGCGAAAGAACGGCGGGGTTGCTCGACACCCAGTTCACCGTCCGGCCGGCGAGAGTGTTGCCGGATGCATCCTTCGGGGTCGCCGTCAACTGTTGGGACTGCCCGAGTATGGTTGGTGTTGTCGGCGCTGACAGGGCGACCGAGGCTACCGCTGCTAGCACTGTCAGTGGCGCGCTGCCGCTCTTTCCTCCGCTCGTCGCGGTGATGTTCGCAACGCCGCCAGCAAGCGCTGTTACGACGCCGGTTCCCGACAGGGTGGCAACCGAGGTGTTGTCTGAAGTCCAGGTTACGGTGCGACCCGTGAGTACGTTGTTGCTCGCGTCGAGCAGCGTCGCACTGGCCTGTGATGTCTGCCCGGCAATAATGGGCGTGGGTGTTAGCGAGACAGTCACGGTCGCCACCGGAACCAGCGAAACTGTGACCGTGGAAGTGCCGCTCTGGCCCTCGCTCGTTGCGGTGATAGTCGCGGTTCCCATCGTCGTGCCCGCCGTCACCAACCCCGTCAGCGAGACCGCGGCAACCGCTGGATTGCTTGACTGCCAGGTGACGAGTCGCGTCAGGACGACTTGGTGCGCGTCCTCCAGAACCGCCGTAAGCTGCTCACTGCCTCCCTGAAAAACCGTGGCGCTCGACGGACTCACCGTCACGCTCGCAACAGGCGCGGGAGTTACTGTGAGCGGGGCCGTGCCAGTCTTCCCCTCGCTGGTGGCGATTATGCTCACGGTGCCCTCGGCGACCGCAGTAACAACTCCCTGCGCGGTCACCGTAGCCACGGCGTTGTTGGTGGAGCTCCAGGCGACCGGGCGCCCGGTCAACACCGCACCAGTGCCGTCGAGTGTGACAGCCCCTGCCTGTGCCGTTCCGTACACCGGTATTTGACTCGGCGTCAGTGACACGGTAATCGACGCGACGGCGGGGGCGACAGTCAGCTGCGCCTGACCACTTTTCCCTTCGCTCGTTGCGACGATTCCAGCGGCCCCAGCCGCGATCGATGTCACCACGCCGGTGGGCGAGACAGTCGCGACAGCAGAGTTGGTCGAAGTCCTACTGATCGAACGGCCGGTCAACGGATTTCCGCCGCCATCCAACGTCGTTGCCGTCGCCTGCGTTGTCTGTCCGGCGATTACAGAGGAAGCGGCCAGTGAGACGTTGACCGTGGCAACTGGCGTCGGCATCACAGTGATGGTGGCCGACCCGATCTTCCCCTCGCTCTCGGCTGTGATAGTTGCCACACCCGGAGCCAGAGCGGACGCCAGGCCGCCAGAGGACACCGTCGCCACCCCCGGAGCGTTGGTGCTCCAGGTGATTGTCGGCCCACTTAGGACATTGCCGTTTGCATCCTTCGTCACGACCGCGAGCTGTTGCGTCGGAGTAACGCCGAGAATGAGCGTCGCCGCTGGCGGGCTCACGGTTACGGTCGCCACCGGGGCGCGAGTGACAGTGAGCGGTGCACTACCGGTCTTGCCCTCACTGGTTGCGACGACATTGGCGGTACCGACCCCAACGGCGGTGACGAGACCCTGAGCGTTGACGGTCGCTACAGCAGTGTTATCGGAGGTCCAGACGATGGTCCGTCCGCTCAGCGTTCTGCCCTGAGCATCGAGAAGAGTCGCTGTCGCCTGGGTGGTCTGAACTGCAGTGATCGAGCTCGCGGCCAGTGACACCGTCACTGTCGCAACCGGCGCCGGCGTGACCGTGATCGGCGCGCTGCCGGTCTTCCCTTCGCTGGTCGCTGTGATGTTCGCGGTCCCAACCGCAATCGCAGTGACCAGACCCGACTGCGCGTCGACTGTCGCCACCAGAGTGTTGCTCGAGCTCCACGCTATCGACCGGCCGGTCAGCGTATGACCATTTGCGTCGAGCGTCGTTGCCGTCGCCTGTGAAGTGCCGACCGCGGTGATCGTCGTCGGATTGAGACCGACGGTTACGGACGCCACCGGGGCCGGATTGACTATGATGGCTGGTGTCGGCGACGAGGTGACGGACTCACTCGTCGCCGTTATCGTCGCACTGCCCGCGCCCACCGCTGTGACTATCGTCGCGAAGCCATTCGCGCTTACCGTGAGCACTGACGTGTTGCTCGACGCCCACGTGACCGTGCGACCGGTCAGCGGGCTGCCGTTGGCATCCCGCGTCGTGGCGCTAAGC
>DASXGU010000236.1:0-15843 GCA_036488915.1 Gemmatimonadaceae bacterium
ACAAGATGTCGGGCCGAGAGTTACAGAGTCGGGGCGCCCGGATTTGAACCGGGGACCTCCTGCTCCCAAAGCAGGCGCGATACCGGGCTACGCTACGCCCCGAGGTGGGTCAAGTTACCATATCCTCCGCTCGGCGCGCAACGCGGACAGCAGTGAGCGAAACGCTCGACTCCGATGGCTCCCCGCCGCCGTTTTCTGAATCGGCGATTCGGCAAAGGTCCCTCCGAGCTCCGGCGCCTCGAAGTATGGATCGTAACCAAATCCGCCCCCGCCGCGCGGAGTCTCCAGCACCATTCCTTCGATCTCGCCGCGGCGCACGATCTCGCCGCGCTCGTCCTTGAAGGCCGCGACAGAGACGTAGCGACCAGCCCGGGTGAATCCGGTTCCCTGCTGCTCTTTCGCCTGACGCATCCGCTCGAGGAGCTTCGCGTTGTTGGCGGCATCGATGGCGCGCGGCTCGAGATCGTGTTGCCCCGACCAGCGCTTGCTGAAAACGCCGGGCTCGCCGCCTAGCGCATCGACGCACATCCCGGAGTCGTCGGCAAAGGTAGGCATGCCGCCAGACTGCTCGAAGAAATAGCGGGCCTTCGCCAGCGCGTTCTCCTCGAAGGTCTCGAACTTCTCGAGATCGTCTTCCGCCGGCGATTCGGCGATTCCCGCCTCCGTGAGGTCGGCGACTTCGATGCCGAACTGGGAGAAAATCTCTCGCAACTCCTCGAGCTTGCCGGCGCTGCGCGTGGCAAGCAGAAACTTTCTCGCGGTCACTCCGCCAGGGCTTTCTGCTGCGCGGCGTCGAGTGTTCTGATCCCCGCAACCGCGAGCTCCAGCAACTGGTCGAGCTGAGCGCGATCGAATGTGCCGTGCTCTCCAGTTCCCTGCACTTCGACGAACTTTCCCTCGCTGCTCATTACGACGTTCATGTCGACCTCGGCCTTGACGTCCTCCTCGTAGTCGAGATCGAGCCGGGGTTGGCCGCCGATGATTCCAACGCTTACCGCCGCGACCCGTCGCTTCACCGGAGTTGTCGCGAGCTTGCCGTTCGAGACCATCCACTCGAACGCGTCGACGATCGCCACCGCGGCGCCGGTGATCGCCGCGGTCCGAGTGCCACCGTCGGCGACAAGGACATCGCAATCCAGCTTGACGGTGAACTCGCCGAACTTGAAGTCGTCGAGCATGGCGCGGACGCTCCGGCCGATCAGCCGCTGGATCTCCTGGGTGCGGCCGCCCAGTTGCGCGCGCTCGCGAGCGGTGCGGGTCCGCGTCGCGCGGGGCAGCATCGCGTATTCCGCCGTCAGCCAGCCCTCGCCGCTGCCGCGCCGCCAGCCGGGAACTCCGTCTTCGACCGAGGCGGTGCAAAGGACCCGCGTCGCCCCGAAGGAGATCAGGCACGACCCCTCTGCGTAAGGCGCCACTCCGCGCTCCATTGTCAGCGGGCGGAGGTCCGAGATGGTTCTGCCCGTTCGATTGATCTTATCTGTTTTCACTTAGGTTCCGAATGATTGCAGTGGTAGACTGTCCCGGCGTGAGCGGCACCACGAGCACGCGGCCTCCCCAACCTTTCACATCCGGGGCGCCGACGATAGTCTCGGAAGTGTAGTCTCCGCCTTTCACGATCACGTCCGGCCTGAGATGTCTGACGAGATTGAGCGGCGTGTCCTCGGGAAAGATGACTACAAGATCGACGCATTCCAGCGCCGCGAGGACGTAGGCACGATCGGCGTCGCTGCGGATGGGGCGAGTCGGGCCCTTGAGGCGGCGTACAGAGTCATCGCTGTTGAGTCCGACGATGAGCGCGTCCGCGCTCGCCCTCGCGGCCGTCAGCACATCTATGTGGCCCGGATGCAGGAGATCGAAAACACCGTTGGTGAAGGCGACGCTGCCCTTTTGTCCGGCCTTCCACCGCGCGGCTTCCGTCCAGGTCGCAATCTTTGTCGCCGGCTGGCGTGGCGTCAGAGTCTGCTCGCCGCCACTGGATGGAAATGCAGCACCCGCTCCTTCTTGAGCGGCAGCTTGATCACTTCGTCGTAGTCGCTGGAGATCGTGATTTCCGACGAGCCGCGATTGACGGTCACGAGCTCGGCCCCGGCGGGCAGTTGCAGGGAGTCGGCGAGTGCGGCGAGGCGCGTCGTTATCTGATCGTCGGTCTTGGTTGAGGCGAAGCGCGCTTCCTGGCTCATCGCGTCCTTGTACTGATAGTATCGGAAATAGGCTTCGCCAAAATCGATGGCGACGTAGGCGCCGAGGGCCAGCACCAGAAGAACGATCAGACAGCCAAGGCGGCTCTCGCCGCGACGGTTCACCACTGGGATTGCGCTCCCTCGATGACATCCGTCACAATGCGATCGATAGCCTGTTTTCGACCATTGGCCTCGCCCTGCTCCTCGTACTGTCCTTCCGCGAGAAGCCCCTTGCGCTGCCACAGCGTCTTTCCCGTCACCTGGTCCACCATCTCGATGTCCACGACGAGCTGGAGAAGTCGTTTCGCGGTGGTCGCCTGCTTGTTGTTGGCGCTGTATCCAATGGGGATGTCGACCTCGTAGCGCTGGATGGTACCGCGAACGATTGCGTTCGCCTTGGATTCGGAAGCGTCGCGAAGCCCAAGCCTGTCGTGCAGGCGGGTTCTCAGAGCGTCGGTGAGCTCACGGGGCAGCTCCGGTGTCGCGGTCTGGTTCTCGAAAGGAACGATTGCCACCGTCCTTATGTGAGAGGGTAACCCGCCCCCGGTAAAACCATAAGGGCAGGCCGTCAGCGCAACCAGAAGAAGACTATAAGCTCCAGATCGAATCATCGAAAGATCCAGTTTGCTCCCGAAGGACGGTCAGCTGAAGACGTCGCCGGGCGCCCGGCCTTTCATATGTGACGACGCCACCGGACCCGCGGTTAATTGTTTCGATGATCCTGTCGCCGGAGACGTGCTCGAGACTGACGATCGTGTCGCCGTGAATGGCCACGCGCCACTGCACCGGCCGGCCGATGTCCGCTCTCAGAATGTCGCCGTCGAGTCGCACGGTCGTATCCGGCAGAGCCGGAATGGCCAACCTTCCCAACGCCGCCCACATCATCGGCGTCGGAGGGATGTATCGCTTGGCGAGCTCGGCGTGGGGTGAGCGGAGGGAGTCCCCGATCAGAACGGCGGCGCCGGCGCCGAGGCCGCCGCCGAGGAAGAAATCCAAGCGCGCGCTATCGGGGGCTGCCGTGCGCACCGAGCCGTCGCCCCGCGCGGCGACGTCGCCCTCAACGTAATCCCACTTGAACACGATCTGACGGTGGCCGGCGGGGATCGAGAGCGGCGGAAGCACGCGGTCGGGAGCCGGGACGCCGGTGAGCGGTTTCAGGGCTGGCGCGCAGCCGAGTAATCCGAGGACGAGAATCGAGCGTTTCATTGCGGAGCTATCCGTGTGATCAAATCGCCCTGGACGATCCGGTCGAGGACATCGTAGCCGGCGACGACTTTTCCGAAGACCGTGTAGTGGCCATCCAGGTGCGGCTGGGGCGAATGGGTGATGAAATATTGGCTCCCGCCCGTATCCGGTCCGGAGAGCGCCATACCGACGGCGCCGCGCTCGTACCTCTGGCGATTCATCTCGTCACGAATCGAGTAGCCCGGTCCGCCGTTTCCATCATCTCGCGGATCTCCATCCTGGGCAACGAAGTTGGGGACAACGCGATGAAATCGTGTGTGGCGATAGTATCCAGACCGCGCCAGGGTGAGAAAGTTCCAGACCGTCGCCGGAGCGTCGGCGCCGAACAGCTCCAGCCTGATGGGGCCGCGCACGGTATTGATGGTCGCGTTTATTGTCTTGCCCGCGAGAACGGGGAGAACCATGGTGCTGACGAGCGAGTCGTACCAGGCGCTCGCCCTGGGGACCGCATGGGTGGCTGCCCAACTCGACCACACCGGGATCGATTCGCCGGCCGCGCGCTCGAGTGGATCGGACGGGACGGGAAGGCTGGAAAGCTGCGATTGCCAAGCCGGGGTGAAAGAGGCGCTGTCCTTTTTCCATAGCGCGCCCACGTACTGAAGCGCGGCGAGCCGGGCGTCGTTGGCAGAATCGGTGGCTGCCTGGCGGTAGCTCGCGAGCACCGGCGCAAAGTCGGCGACCGACGGCCGATCGGCGAGCGCTCCGATGACGGTCGCTCTTACGTAAAAGTCCGGGTCGGCGAGCCCTTTGATCAGCATGGCGTGCACGCTGTCCTCGAGCGGCATCGAGGCTCCGGGAGTCAGAGCGCCGAACGCGGTTTCACGGACGCGCGGGTCGGGATCGCGCAGCAGCGGCGCGACCCGCGATATCGCGAAGGCACGGTCGAGGGTGTCGCCTGTCGCGGCGGCCACGGCAGCCCGGAGGCGCCAATCCGAGCTGGAGGCCCACTGGCGCAGCTGAGGCGGTCTGAGTCCCGCTCTCGCCGCGGAAGCGAGCAGCGAGGATCGGTAGACGATGGAAGTGTCCGCCTGCCAGAGATTCGCGAATCCCGCTCCATTGGCGGAAAGGGACGAGCCCATGCTCTGAGCCGCGGCAATCCGCACGTTGGGATCCGCATCGCGAGTCGAACGAACCAGCAGCGCCGCGCCCATCGACTTGTACGTCCCTATCGAGCGCAACGCGTTGATCCGGACGTGTGGGTCTGCATCAGAAGCCAGGCGAGTGAGCGTCATGAACGCTTCCGGGGCCAGCGAATCACCCGCCGACGCGCTCGAGAGGCCGCGGGCGATTTCCGCGCGAATGAGACCTCCCGCAACTCGAGGATCGTCGTACGGCGCGGCGGAGCTCGATCGACTTGCGCCGGAGGTCATCGAACGAGCCGCCGGCCTGTCGAGCAGGGCCATCAGATCGCGCGCGCCGCCCGCCGCGCGAGTTCGAGCAATGGCGTAGGCCGCCGCCCATACCACCGGCGAGTTGGCATTGGTGAGATACCGCCGCACCTCGACGAGTGGTACCGGACGAAGCTTTGCCGCTGCCAAAAGGAGCTGTATCGAGACGTCGGTGGGGTGATCCCGCCCTAGCGCCCCGGCGAGTTGGGTGCGGGCGGCCGCGCCGATCTCGCCGAGTGCCCACGCGGATTCGCGCGCCACCTCGTGATCCCCGCCCAGCGCTGCGGCCAGAGCCGCAACCGATGCCGTGTCCCGGAGCAGTCCGAGGGCGTAGGCAGCGTTGGCAGCGACGGCCCGATCAGGGTCTACCAGCAGCGCGCGAAGCCGCGGCGCCGCCGGCGCGCCTGGTTCGGCGCCGATCTGTCCAATCGCCAGCGCTCCCGCCGCGCGGAGCGGGCGCCAGTGGCTCGCCAGCACGCTGTCGATGAGTGCCCCATCGAGCCGGCGCGTGTCGGTCATCGCGAGCAGACGTGAGTAGAGCTGAATGTCCCGCTTGTCGGGAGTGCCACGAGCCTGCGGGAGCGCTGTGCCCGCCGTGGCGACCACGAGCAGCGCAATGGCGGCGCTATGACGCAGCATCGTGCAATAATTTGCGGAGTGATTCGGGCAGCGTGGTGAGCTTCGATTCACGGGTCAGTGAAGCAAGTTTGGTGGACGCAGTGGCGAAGCGCTCACCGGTCTCGGCGTTGGTGATGACGTAGTCGAACGTGATGGTTCGCGATCGGACGTCACTAATACTAGTCGTGACGCGGATCAGATTGTCGTAGCGCGCACCGGAGTGGAAGCGAAGGCTCGCCTCCACCACCGCCAGCGTAACGTTCTGGCGCTCCAGCTCGACGTACGGTGTGCCGAGCGCGCGAATGAATTCCGTACGACCGATCTCGCACCAGATCAGATAATTGGAGTGATAGACGACCTGCATCTGGTCGGTCTCGGCGTAGCGAACCCGGAACTCGACGACGTGGGTCGTTCCACGCTTGGGATGGGATGTCATGGGAGGGAATGAGGCGAAAATGCCCCGCGCGAGATGCTTTGTAAAGACTTTGACCGCGAGCTAATTTGAGCAGTGCTCAAGGGCCCGTGTTACATCGTATCCGATGCGCATCTGGGAGTAGCGAGCGCCCAGATCGAGCGATCATTCGTGTCGTTCCTTCGCGGATTGGCCGGCGAGGCCGGATCACTCGTCATCAACGGCGATCTCTTCGATTTCTGGTTCGAGTGGAAGACCGTGATTCCCCGTCGCAGCTTCCGCGCCCTCGCGGCCCTCGCCGAGCTTCGCGATGCCGGTGTGGAAGTCCTGTGGGTCGCGGGCAATCACGACTGCTGGGGTGGCGAGATTCTGCGTCAGGACGTCGGGGTCGACTACGTGGTCGGTCCGTGGGAAGGTGTCATCGAGGGCTGGCAAGCGCGCATCGAGCACGGCGACGGCTTGCGGGATCGCGAGGATCGTGGATATCGCATGATCCGTCCGATCATGCGTCACCCCGCGGCGATCAGGGCGTTCCGAATGATCCATCCCGATTGGGCGAGCGGCCTCGCGCACGGCAGCTCGAACGCCAGCCGCACGTACCGCGCTCGCGACGAAGGTCGCGGTCTGCGCAGCTACGCGATGCAGCAGCTCGAGAGAAACAAAGAACTGGATTTGCTCATCTACGGCCACTCCCACGTCGCCGCGCTGGAGCGGATGGATGGTGGTGGAGTGTTTGGCAACGCGGGGTCTTGGCTCGACGCACCGACGTTTCTGAGGCTGACCGACGAAGTCGTGGAGCTCCGGGAGTGGGATGGCTCATCCCAGGGTGCGTGCCTCGACTCGATCGATCGCTGAGCCGAGAAAACGCTGCCCGAGCTGAAGAAAGGTCTCGGGAGCGTCGGAGGCGATGAACCTGTAGCGCGCCTCGTTGGGATAGTCGTTCTGCAATCCCTTGGCGCGGAGAACCTCCGCGGCTTCGCGAGCTGTTTCGTGGGCGCTGTCGATGAGGCGCACATCTCTGCCGACGACGTTGCCGATGACCGTCTTGATCAACGGGTAGTGGGTGCAGCCGAGGACAAGGGTATCCACTTCGGCGGTGACGAACGGCGCCAGATAGTTGCGCGCGATCGCGCGCGTCGGCTCGGTGTCGAGCCATCCTTCCTCGACCAGGGGGACGAAAAGTCCGCACGCCTGGGCGGTCAGGGTTGCCTCGGGGAGGAGCTTGTGGATCTCCTTCTCGTACGCGCGTGACTTTATCGTGCCGGCGGTACCGATGACGCCGACGCGCTGGGTCCGCGTCGCCCGCGCGGCGGCACGCGCGCCTGGCTCGATGACGCCGACGATCGGGAAATCGAACTCGCGTCGCAGCGCCGGAAGGGCGTGGGCCGTCGCCGTATTGCAAGCGACCACCAGTGCCTTGATGCCTTCTCCCCGCAGGTACGACGTGATCTCGCGGCTGTAGCGGAGCACCGTGTCGGGACTCTTCGGACCATACGGCACACGCGCCGTATCGCCGAAGTAGATGATGCTCTCGTTGGGAAGCTGATTGATCAGCTCGCGGACGACGGTGAGACCGCCCATGCCGGAGTCGAACACTCCGACCGGCTCGGGGCTGCTCATCGGAAGCTCAGTGAAGCGTGGATTTCGGCGGAGTTGCGCGTCGCCACCGCGCCGATGTTGGTGCGGAAGTCCCAGAGATTGGCGGCGACGTACGCGTCGGCGCCGGAAAAGAGATGATTGAAGATGAGCGTCGCGATCCAATCCTCGTAGTGGGTTCGACGCGCCTTGACGCGGTCGGGCGTAAAGCGGCTGGCGATGTACGTGTCGGGCACGGGCAGTCCCGTCTTGGGGTCGATAGTCGCGAGGCCGGTCACTGGATCGATCTTGTACGTCGCCACGATGCTGTCCCCCGCAAACGCCTTTGCCTCGGCAAGGTCCTGCGCCGATTTCCGCGCCATCCCGATCGACCCGACTTCGATCACCGCGAAAAGCATCGCCGCCTTGTCGCGACCGAAAACCGTCTGCGCGTAGCCCGGGATCAGGAGGGATGTCAGGAATGCGCGTCGCGGGGACATCGGAGGCTTGGGAACCGTATCAGTCGGCGATGGCTTCGCCGGCGCGGAAATCCCCGCTCTTGCGCTGTCGCGCTGCTGGGCGGCGCCGACGGACGGCATCGATACGCAGAGCATGAGGAGCGACGCGAAGCGGATGGCGGGAGAGTGTGGGAATCGAACCCACCCGACCCTACTAAGTAAGGTCGCAGTGATTTTGAAGATCACGGAAGCCACCAGGCTCCATCCACCCCCATGCGTCTCAGTGAACCTCGATTGCAACTTCTCCCCGTTCGATGACTTCGCCGATGACTGCAGATCCCGCGATACGTGAAAGATAGTCGCGGGCGCGAGAGGGACTGGCGCACACGAGGAGCCCTCCCGAAGTCTGGGGGTCGTGCAGGATCGCCTTGTCCTCGTCGTTTCCGACGCTCCAACGCACGAGGTCACGGAGGTACTCGGCGTTGCGTTTGGAGCCGTCGGTGACGCAGCCTTCTCGAACCGCCTCGCGCACTCCCGGAAGCAGCGGGATCGCCGCCAGCTCGACACGCAGCGAGACCGCGCTGGCCCTGGCGATGTTCGACAGGTGCCCGAGCAGTCCGAAGCCGGTGATGTCGGTAGCGCAGCGGGATCCGATGGCGAGCGCGGCACGGCTGGCGCCGCCGTTCAGCGCTTTCATCAGATCCAACATCACGCGCTGGGACTCGGTTGAAAGCTTCCCCCGCTTTCCGGCCGTAGCCAGAATTCCGTTGCCGATGGGCTTGGTGAGAATCATCACGTCCCCGGGTCTGGCGCCGGCATTGGTGAGCAGAAAATCAGGATGCGCGCGTCCCGTCACCGCCAGACCGTATTTGAGCTCAGTATCGATGACCGTGTGTCCGCCAACGAGCAGCGCGCCGGCCTCGTGCACTTTTTCCTGGCCGCCGGCGAGTATTTCGCCCAGCACATCCAGCGGCAACGCCTTGGTTGGGAAAGCCACGATGTTGAGCGCGGTCAGAGGCTGGCCGCCCATCGCGTACACGTCCGAGAGTGCATTCGCCGCGGCCACCTGGCCGAAGTCGAACGGATCGTCGACGATGGGCGCGAAGAAGTCGACCGTCTGCACGAGCGCGACATCGTCGGACAGGCGGAAGACCCCGGCGTCGTCGAAGGTCTCTCTGCCGACGAGCAGCCGTGGATCGGATGTCAGAGGTAGCGCGGCCAGCGCGCGGGAAAGGTCACCCGGACCCATCTTCGACGCTCAACCGGCGCAGCTCGCGAACTCGGTGAGCCGAAAGAGCTCATCGCGCGTCCTCGAAGTGCTCACTGCGGCGACGGCCTACTTGGGGAGGGCGGCAACCACGTCGATCTCGATCAGAGCCCCGCGCGGAAGTGCGGCAACCTGCACGGTGGACCTCGCCGGCCGAGCATCGCCCAGCCACTTGCCGTAGACCTCGTTGACTGTCGGAAAGTGCGCCAGGTCGTGGAGGTAGACCGTGGTTTTGACGACGTCGCCCCAGGACGCGCCGCTCGCCCTGAGAACCTCCTGCAGATTCTCCATCACCTGATTGGTCTGCTCTACGATTCCGCCGTCGACGATTTTCCCGGCGACCGGATCGAGCGGAATCTGACCAGCGGTGAACAGGAACCCGTTGACGACGATTCCCTGGGAATAAGGTCCAATGGCGCCTGGCGCCTTGTCGGTGCTGATTTTCTTGAGTGGCATTCAGTGCTCCGTCGATTGCCCGCATTCGCTGGGGCGGCGTGAAGCGCGAATGTTACTCACTGAGCGGCGTCGAAAGCCAGACCGAAAAGTCGGCGGGCGTTCTCCCTCGTGGCCTCGCCGAGCTCGGATTTCTCGTCGCCGCGCGCGGCGGCCAGCTTGCCCAGAGTGTGAGTGACCCACGCCGGCTCGTTGCGCTTGCCGCGAAATGGGATCGGCGCCAGATAAGGTGAATCGGATTCCACCAGCAGGCGATCACGAGGGACCAGGCGAAGCAAGTCGTCGTCGCTCCACCTGCGGAAGGTGACGATTCCGGCGAATGAGACATACCACCCTGCTCCGATCGCCAGCTCGGCGAGCGCGTGGGAGCCGGTAAAGCAGTGGAGAACTCCGATGACTCCGGCCTGTCGTGCATCGGCAATCATCACGCGGGTATCATCCTCGGCGTCCCGAGTGTGCACTATGACCGGCTTGCGCGTCTCGGCGGCAACTTCGATCTGCGCGGAGAACGCGGCGCGCTGGGCCTCTCGCGGCGAGTTGTCGTAGTGATAGTCGAGGCCGCACTCCCCTACCGCCACGGCGCCGGCAGCGAGCATCGAGCGCAGCTCGGGGATGTCGCGACCCGCATCGAATGCGGCAGCATCATGGGGATGGATGCCGGCGGTTGCGTAGACGTAGCCGGGGTGCTCGCGCGCGCACCGCGCCGCCGCAGTGGCCGCTGCCAGCGATTCCCCGATGCAAACAATGGCCGCCGCGCCCGCCGCTCGGGCGCGCGAGATTACCTCGTCGCGGTCGCCGCTGAACGCCGGGTCCGCGAGGTGGGCGTGGCTGTCGATGAAGACGGGCGGGTGGTCGTCTTGCGTGGCCATTTGCGCTCGATCCAGAGAAGCACCGGTGCCGCGACGTAGATGGAGCTGAAGGTTCCGGTGACGATACCGAAGGCCATCACCCATGCGAACGGGCGAATGACCTCGCCGGCGAAAATGAGCAGCGAGAGAGTAGCCGCGAATACAGTGACGTGCGTCAGCACCGACCGCGGCAACGTCTCGTTGATCGAGCGGTTCAGTGTCTCGTACAGGCTTTCTTTTCTCCCCTTGCGCAGATTCTCGCGCGCACGGTCGAAGATGATGATGGTGTCATTCAGCGAATATCCGAGCACCGTCAGCAGTCCGGCGACGACGGTGAGCGAGATCTCGAGGTGCATCAGCTTGAGGAACGCGATGGTGGTGAAGACGTCATGGCTGGTGGCGATGACGGCAGCCGCGGCGAAGCGCCACTCGAAGCGAATCGACAGGTATACGAGCGTGATCAGGAACGACAGCAGGATGGCGATGATCGCGCCCCTCTTCAGCTCGGCGCCGACGCGCGGGCCGACGCCTTCGCTGCGCTTCACCGTGAGATTGTTGGCGCCGAACTTCTCCGCCAGAACGCGTTGGATGGTGGCGGCAACGCTCTCTGCACCAGCCGACTGGGCGGCGACGGCCGCCTTGTCCTGCACGCGAACGGTGAATTCGCGGTTGCTGCCGAACTGCTGGATTTCGGCGCCGTGGATTCCGGCATTGTCGAGCGTGGAGCGGATCAGGCTGACATCGGGCGGCTGGGCGAACTCGAGCTGGATCAGCGTGCCCCCGGTGAACTCGATGCTCCAGTTGGGCGGTTTGATCGCCAGCGAGCCGAGACCGAGCACGATGAAAGCGATGGTGATGGCAGCCATCACTTTCCACCAGCGAATGAAGTCGTAGTTTGTGTCGTGAAGAATTCGAAGCATCAGATACTCAGGGTCTGCTGGGCATCGCGCGAGCGATTCAACCAGATCATATAGAAGGTGCGCACGACGAAGATCGAGGTGATCATCGACGCGGCGATACCGGCGAGAAGAGTTACGGCGAAGCCGCGCACAGGCCCGGTTCCGTATTGATAGAGGACGGCCGCGGTGAGCGCCGTGGAGACGTTGGAGTCGACGATGGCGCTCATCGCGTGGCGGAAGCCCTCGTCGATCGCCGTTCTGACGGTCTTACCGTGGGCGAGCTCCTCGCGTATTCGCTCGAAGATGAGCACGTTGGCGTCGACGGCTATACCGATGGAGAGCACGAATCCGGCGAGCCCCGGCAGAGTCAACACCGCGTTGAATCCGGCCAGCGCGGCGAGCGTGTAAAGTATGTAAAGCGCCAGCGCGGCGACCGCGAGCGCGCCCGAGAACCGGTAGTAGCCCAGCATCACCACTACGACGAGAGCGACGGCGATTGCGCCGGCGGTGACGCCCTTGTGGATCGAGTCCCTGCCGAGGCTGGCGCCGATTTCCCGCATGTCGGCAACCTTGAGCGGGACCGGGAGCGAGCCGGCGCGGAGCACCAGCGCCAGGTCCTGCGCGGCCTGGAGATCCTTGCCGCCCATGGTGATCTGTCCGCGGGAGCCGATCGCGCTTTGAATCACGGGAGGGAATCCCATGACGCGATCGTCCAGGACGATGGCCATGTTGTCGTTGATGTGGCGCGACGTCTCCGTGCGGAAGCGCCGGGCGCCCTCGTTGTTCATGGTGAACTCGACGAGGTTGCCCTCAGTCGGCGACGTGTTTGGCTTGGCGTCCGTGAGGTACTCGCCCGTTATGATGGGCTTGGCATCGAGCAGGTAGAGCGGGCGATAAACCCGACCGCCGTAGGAGAGGGTGTCGCTGCTCCAGCGCACGACTTTCGCCGGCGGCAACGCCGCCTGGACCTGCGGCAGCGACAGATATTGCATCGCCAGCGGCACATCGGTCTGGGCGACGAGGTACTCGCCGGCCACCCTTCCCGGCTGAATCAGCTTCGAGAAAGCGCCGGGGCCTCCAGCAGTGCCGGCGGCGGCCTTGGTGCTGTCGGTCTTGGTGGTGTCGGCCTTTTTGCCGGTGTCGGCGGTGAAGAGTGACTGCAGCCCGGCGTTGGCGGTGTCCTTCTTCGCCCCCGGCGCAGCGGATGCCACGTTGACCTTGGCGTCCTTGAGCAATGCATCGATGCGCGGCAGCGCCTTCTCGAGTGCCTGGGTCTTGTCGGTGATCTGGAACTCCAGAAACGCGGACTTTTGCACGACGTCCTGCGCGCGCTGGCGATCGTCGATGCCCGGCAGCTCGACGATGATCCGGTCGTTGCCGGCTTTCTGGACGACCGGCTCGGAGACGCCGAACTCGTCGATGCGGTTGCGCACCACTTTCAGCGCGTTGTCGATCGCCTTGCCCTTGTCGGCTACCTTCCCCTTCGACTCATCCACGTCGAGGGCGAGGTACATGCCGCCCTGAAGGTCGAGGCCACGCTTCAAGGGAACGCGGCGGACGGTGTCATAAACGA
The DNA here is from genome assembly GCA_036488915.1 of Gemmatimonadaceae bacterium. Taxonomy (GTDB): domain Bacteria; phylum Gemmatimonadota; class Gemmatimonadetes; order Gemmatimonadales; family Gemmatimonadaceae; genus UBA4720. The sequence continues at coordinate 12,917 of DASXGU010000236.1, forward strand.
ATTCGCCGTTGCGCTTGACGCGCTCGACGACGGTGCGTGGAAAAAGGGCCCACAACGAAGCCGCGATGAGACCTAAGATTATGGCAATACGGTACTTCAGACTCATGCTGAAAAGCTCAGGGGAAGTGACACTTTGTGACTAGCCTTTAAGGTTACCGGGGACCCGAAGGAGAGTCAACGCATTTCTAACGCTGACGCCGCCTCATACTCCGCCTGTAACAGATACACCGCGCAACGCAAAAGATGGCAGCGGGAACCACAACTCAGCTATGTCGAGAATCCCGGTGGCCGTTCTCCAACCACGCCAAGCGATTGTTCGAGAGCCATTCCCGCCCGGACGATCGTCCCTTCGTCGAACAGGCGACCAATCAACGTGACGCCGTGCGGAACCCGCCGGGGCGGAGAGAACTTCGGAAGGGGATGTGCGGGTTCGCGCGCCCAGTCGCTGCGCGCCTCCGACACGTGCACGAACCCGGTGCGGAGCGTCAACGACGGATGGCCCGTGTTGTTGGATATGACGAGCATCTCGTCCCGCAACGACGGGACGATCAGGAGATCGACCTGCGACATCACCCGCGCCATCTCTCGCGCTACCTTCCGGCGGAATCGGTCGGCCTGCACGAAATCCACCGCGGAAAGAAATCGTGCTTCGCGGAACAGATTGGGCCAGGCGTCCGGTGTCTGCACCCGGAGCTCATTCGCTTTTCCGCTCAACGTCAGCTCCTCGAATGCAGCCGCGGCTTCCGCGAAGAGGATCACATTGAGCGAGTCGTACGGCCAATCGGGAATCGAAACCGGAGTCGGAATCATGCCAACCGTTCGCGCTCTCTCCAGCGTAGCCCGATCGACGTCGGTAGCAGGACTCTCTTCCATCCACTTCGGGAAGTAGCCGACGCGCAACCCACGGACTGAGGCGCCGGCGTCAAAGTCGAGAGCGCTGGGGACGCTCGAGACGTCTCCGGCATCAGGGCCCGTGACGGCCTGGAGCACGAGCATCGTGTCTTCCACGCTGCGTGCCATTGGGCCGAGCTTGTCGTACGACCAACAAAGAGTCATCGCGCCCGTGCGCGGCACCCGGCCGTAGGTGGGACGCAGACCAGTGACTCCGCATCGCATGCTGGGAGCCACGATGCTTCCCTGCGTCTCGCTGCCAATGGCGAATCCAACCAGGCCTGCCGCGGTAGCGGCGCCGGGCCCGGCGCTGGATCCGGACGCTCCCTCTTCGAGCAGCCATGGATTCATTGTTTGGCCGCCAAACCAAATGTCGTTGAGGGCGAGCGCGCCGAGGCTGAGCTTGGCGACGAGAACCGCACCGGCATCGCGCAGGCGCCTCACGACAGCTGAATCCACCGACGGGACGCGATTCCGGAACGGCTCGGCGCCGTAAGTGGTGGGAATGCCGGCGGTATCGAGGAGGTCTTTGCCACCCCATGGAATGCCGTGCAGCGGTCCTCTGTATTTGCCGCCTGCAATCTCGGCGTCCGCGCGGCGAGCCTGCTCGAGCGCGAGGTCAGGAGTGAGTGTGATAACGCATCGGAGCTCCTGATCGTAGCGCTGGAGCCTGTCGATGTAGATGCGCGTCAATCGCTCCGACGTGAGCGTTCGCGTTTCGATCCAACGCGAGAGCCGGGTGATGGGTGAGAACGCAATGTCGGCATCGTTGGCCGGAAGCGGGCCGGGATCCGTCGCGCTGCGGACGAAGCGATCGCTCGGCGGAGGCAGGACGTCTCCCGGCAAGAGCGGGTTCCATCTCGTCGCCGGAGCCACGTCGGTCTCGAGCGCGATTTTCCGCGGACCGACCCGACGCTCGAGGAGCGGTGCCATCGTCGCGCGCCACGTCGCGGCCGCCATTTCGCGCTCGGAGCTCGTCATCTGGACCTGCGCGAGCTTCTCTGCTTCGGCGAACGTCGTCGTCGACACTTCGGGTCCGACGGCGTTCGCGGTTCCAAACGTCGGCGGAGCCCCCGCCGGGAGATCACCAGGGGTTGCGGCTCCGGTCGGTGGACCGGCAACGGGGCTGACACCTTGGCTCTGGCGGCACGCGGCAGCCGCGCCAAGGAGGCCGAGGGGTGCGCGGATGAGGAATTGGCGGCGCGTATTCATTTCGCTGACCTGAATTATACCAGCGCCCTGGCTTCCTGCTCGTCCTGCGCGAGCTGTTTCATCAGTCGCTCCTTAGAGTCGAACTTGCGGGTCTCACGCAGACGCTTGACGAAATCGATCCGGACCTGCGCTCCGTAGAAATCGCCGCTGGCGTCGAACAGATGGGCCTCGAGCGACGTGCTCGAATCCCCGAAGGTCGGGCGGGGTCCGAGATTCATCATTCCGCCCAGGGGCCCGGCCGGAGTTTGAACGCGCACTGCGTAAACGCCTTCCGGCGGCAGGAGCTTCCTCGCCGGAGGCGGTCCGAGATTCAGTGTTGGAAAGCCGATCGTGCGGCCACGCTGTGCTCCGGGGATCACCCGACCGCTCACTGAATAGAGGCGGCCCAGGGATTCCGCGGCCCGCTCCAGATCGCCGCCCGCGACAGCGCGACGTATCGACGTCGACGATACCGACTGGCCCTCCGACGTGGACACCGCTTCGACGACGTCGACCTGAAAGCCATCGCGCTCCCCGAGCGTTCGCAGCACCCCGACGTTGCCGGCGCGCTGCCGTCCAAAGCCGTGGTCGTAGCCAATCAGCAGCTCACGGAGCCGAAAGCAGCGGCGCAGTATCAGCTCCACGAACGCCTCGGCGGAATACGTCGCCAGCTCGGCGGTGAACGGGACGACTGCCATGTAGTCGATGCCCGTCTCAGCGAGCACCTCGAGCTTCTCGTCGTGGGTAGTCAGCAAACGCGGCGCCGCCGATGGATTCACGATCTCGAGCGGGTGCGGATCGAACGTGACGAGGACGCTCGGGATCTTCAGTGCGCGGGCACGGGC
>DASXGU010000055.1:0-25530 GCA_036488915.1 Gemmatimonadaceae bacterium
GCGGCCGCCTTCGCCTCCTCGTTGAACTCCTTGTCGCTGGCGGTCTCGGCGGGCGCATCGAGCTGGAACACCTCGATCTTCGCTTCCTTCAGGCGGCCTATGATCTCCTTGAAGCGGTCGGCCGGGGAGTTCTTCGTCTCCGCGCCAAGGAGAGAGAGCAGCAGCGACCAGTCCCGGGACGCGCCCTTGTTGCCGACGTGAATCGCGCCGATTCCCGCCAGCTTGCAGAGGGTCAGGATGTGGCCGAAGGTCGCGTAGTTGCTGAGATCGAGCCGGAGCCGCGTCTCGTTGAGGAAGATGAATTCGCCGGAGATTCTGAACTCGAGCTCGCCCTCCTCGGTACGAAGCTCCTCCGCCACCTGTGCGAGCTCCGACAGCGTCTTCTGCACAGCGCTGTGCTCGAGCGGATAGAGCTTTATCGCGCGCAGCGCGGCGTAGAACGCGATCATGAAATTGCGACCGCCGCGGCGCATGTTGGCGCCGGCCTGCTTGTCGACGTCGCTGCGTACTGTCTTGGTCGCTGCCGCGGTCACGCCGTGCTGCCCCTGATGGCGCGGCTCACCGCGTTGCGCACGATCACATCCTTCTCACCGGCGGCACGATTGAGCGAGTCAGCAGCCTTGGCGGTGTTGACCTTGCCGAGCGCCATCGCCGCGCAGGCGCGGATTTCCGAGTCGTCTTTCTTGCCCATGAAACCTTTGGCGTTGAGCAGGCTATCGAGCAGAGGAACTCCCGCGTCGCCGCAGAGCAGGCCGTAAGCCTCGAAGAACGCCATCTTCTCGGTGAGATTGCTTTCGCGCAGGTCCTTGCCTTTGATGGCGGCCTCAATGCGCGGAAGCGCGGCGCGGGCGTTTCGGCCTCCGATGGCGCGGACGGCGACGATGCGCACCTCGCGATCCTCGTCCATCAATGCGCGCTCGAGCATTTGCATTGCCCCCGGAGAGCCGATCTCTGTCAGTGCCGTGACGGCGGCGAGTCTCATCTCCGGCTCTCCGACCGTGAGCATCTTCCCGAGCGCCGGCACTGCGGCGGGTGACTTGAGGGCCGCGGCGCGCCTGATCGCCTCGAGCACGACGGCTTCATCGTCGGAGCCGATCAACCGTATGAGCTCGGCGCTGTTGCTGCTGGCAAGGCGACTGGCGGCAACCTCCAGAAGCATCTTGAGCTGCGGATTGCTGCTGCGGCCGATCCAGCTGAGGATCGTCTCCAGCGCGCGCGGCTGCAGAATTCCGAACAGCTCGTCGAGCTCGTGCTGGGGAGCGCGGAGCGGCGAATCCTCGAGCGCCTGGAGGAGCTGTCCGAGCGGCTTCGGGTCGCTCATGAGCTCATTGAGCTGCGTGAGGCGCTGTTTTTGTGCCTCGAGGATCTCGGGCGCACGGCCGGCGGTGGTGCCGGATTCCCGGAGCAGATAGGCAGCGTTGCGGTACTGGGCCGTGGAAAGGAGAATGAGCAGGAAATAGTCGAGCAGCCCGCAGATCTCCTCTCGCACGGTCGGATCCTTCTGATTCTCGAAAGTGTCGAGAAGGGACGCGATCACGGCCGGTCGCAGATCGGTGGAGAACTCGCGCTTGATCTCGCTTTGCAGATACTCGACCTCCTGCTCGTCGAGGAAGTAGAGCGTGGAGTCGAAGTCGTCGAGGCTGGCGATGGACGATTTCGTCGCTTCGAGACCGGCTTCGGCCTGCGCGGGCGAGAGAATTTTTTCTTTCTGCTCGGCGCGCTCCATCGATTCGACGCCCGGACCGGTTTCCTGAGTGAGGTCGACGTAGCGGTACTGGAGGTTGGCGAACTCCTGCTCCCACATGAGAGTGAGCAGATCGTCGTCGTCGTCGGTCGCTTTTCTTACGCGCTGGAGAAGATTGAAGAAGACGCCGAGCTCCTCCTGCTCGAACCCCTTCAGCATTTTGAGCTCTCGAATGCCGTCCTTGTACAGCAGCCACGCGATGTTGTCGCTGGTGCGCTCCTGCTCGTCGAGGACGACGCGCTCCTCCCACTCGAGGCGGGTTTCGATGACCTGGAGGACGAGCTCGTCGGTTTTCTGCCAGAGGGCCGCAAAGGCCTCGCGCACCGCCTCGAGGGAGCGGGCGTGCATCGGGTTGTTGGGCAGATAGAGCTGGTGGGCGCGTACCGCCTTGACGAATGCCTTCAGCAGGTCGGTCACGAAGACAGGCGGAAAAGACGGCTCGTCGAGCAGACGCTCTTCAGCCTTCGGGGGTACCGAAGTTGTCATGTCGGAAGAAGACCCATTTCCGTTATCTGCGCGAGATCCTTGTCGCCCCGGCCGCTGATGCAGATAAGCACCGCGTCTCCCCGGTTCCACCGCTCCTTCTCATTGACGACCCAGGCGACCGCGTGTGACGTCTCCAGTGCCGGAATGATGCCCTCGAGACGGCTGAGGATTCCGAGTCCCTCCACCGCCTGCTCGTCCGTGACGGAGACATAGACGGCTCGCCCGGTCTCCTTCAGGTAGCTATGCTCGGGACCGACCCCCGGGTAATCGAGGCCGGCGGAAATGGAGTGCGCGGGGTGGACCTGGCCGCTTTCGTCCTGCAGCAGATAACTCAAGGATCCGTGAAGCACGCCCGGGACGCCCCGCTGCAGTGAAGCAGAGTGCTCGCCGGTTTCCAGCCCTTTGCCAGCCGCTTCTACGCCGACCAGCTCGACGGACGGATCTGCCACGAACGGGTGGAAGATGCCCATGGCGTTGGATCCACCACCTACGCAGGCGACCACCGTCGAAGGCAAACGGCCGGCTGTCTCCAGCATCTGGCCTCTCGCCTCTCTGCCGATGATCGACTGAAAGTCGCGCACCATGCGCGGGTACGGCGCCGGGCCGACCACCGAGCCTATGATGTAGTAGCTGTCGTTGACGTTGGTGACCCAGTCGCGGATCGCCTCGCTGGTGGCGTCCTTGAGGGTGCGGGTGCCAGACAAAACCGGAACGACCTTCGCGCCCATCAGCCGCATCCGATAGACGTTCAGCTGCTGCCGTCGCATGTCCTCTTCGCCCATGTACACCGTGCAGTCCAGCCCGAAGCGCGCGCAGACCGTGGCGGTGGCGACCCCATGCTGCCCGGCCCCCGTCTCGGCGATGATCCGGCGCTTGCCCATCCGCTGCGCCAGTAATGCCTGGCCGAGCGCGCTGTTGATCTTGTGGGCGCCGGTATGATTCAGATCCTCGCGCTTGAGAAAGACATCACAGCCGACTTTCTCCGACAGCCGTGGCGCCGTGCTGAGCGGGGACGGTCTGCCGACATATTCCTTGAGTAGCCGGTCAAGCTCTTTCTGAAAGTCCGGATCGCGGATCGCGCGGCTGAAGGCGTCATCGAGCTCGTCGAGCGCCGGGATGAGCGTCTCGGGCACGTACCGGCCCCCAAACACGCCGAAGCGGTGCAGCGTATCCTGCGTCACGCTAATGGGTACGGCCGGTGGCGGCGGCGAAGAACTCGCGCATCAACCAAGGGTCCTTGATTCCCGGAGCGCTCTCGATGCCGGACGAGACGTCGACGACGTCGGGCGCCAGGGTGCGAATCGCCCCCGCCACGTTCCGCGGCGTGAGGCCGCCTGCAAGAACCACCGCCGAGCTTCCGCGATCCATTGCCAGATCGAGGGCGACCTCGCTCCAGGGAAGCGCCTGGCCGGTGCCGCCGAGGCGCTTTTCGCTCCGCGCGTCGAGCACGACCGCGTCGGCGGCATCGAACAGGAGCTCGGACTCGTGCGGAATGTGGCTGCCGGCGATGCGGAGCGCCGCCCAGACTTCGCCGCGGAATCTGCCGCGAATAGACCGCACGTCGGACTGCGTGGGGTCGGCGTGCAGCTGAACGACATCCAGGCGCGCCTCTTCGGACGCGCGGGCGATCTCTTCCGGCTCATTGGTGCCGAAGACTCCCACGCGTCGGATGCGGCTGCCGGCCGCATCGAGAATGCGGCGTCCCTCGCTCGGAGAAACCCGGCGCGGTCCGTTGGCGAATACCACCCCCACGTAGGCAGCGCCGATCTCGGCGGCGAGGGCGGCATCCTGGGTGCGGGTCATGCCGCAAAACTTAACCTTCGCGAGCACCGTTCCGCCTTTGTATTCCGGTAAGAGCCCGCACCGCATTTTCCGGATTCCGCGAGGCGGATAGCTCGGAGCCCACGAGCACCGCGTCGGCACCAGCCTGGGCCACCCTCTCGACATCGCGCGCGGACTTGATTCCGCTTTCGGCGACCGCTACCACCTCTCGCGGGACGAGTGGCAAGACTCTGAGCGATGTCTCCGGGTCGATCTCCAGAGTCTCGAGGTTGCGATTGTTGATTCCGATCATCGAGGCTCCGAGCGAGAGCGCTAGGTTCAGCTCGCGCTCGTCGCGCACCTCGACCAGTAGCTCGATACCAACTACTTCGGCGGCGTGCATCAGCTCCGCTAGTTTCGCCGGCGGAACCGCGCGTGCGATGACGAGCGCTGCCGACGCTCCCAACCCCCTCGCTTCGATGATCTGGACCGCCTCGACGTGGAAGTCCTTTTTCAGGAGCGGGACTCGGACCAAACCGCGCGCCTCGACCAGATCCTCGATGGACCCGCCGAATCGGGTTGGCTCGGTGAGCACCGAAATCGCCGCGGCTCCGCCGGTCTCATAGGCGCGGACCTGTCCGCTCAGTTCGAGTCCGGGGTTGATCGACCCTTTTGACGGCGATGACCGCTTCACTTCAGCGATCACACTCACCGTTTTCTGGCGCAAAGCAGCGAGGAGCGAAGGCGCGTCGCGAGCGTTCGCGGCTAGCTGTTTCAGCTCGGCCGTACGGCCGCTCAGAGTTGCGGCGCGTACGCGTGCTTCGTCCGTCAGTGCGCCGAGGGCGCCGACAGGCGGTGACCACACCGAAAAAGCTTGCGCTTCGGTTGATCTTCGGCTAACGTTGGAATTCGGCAAATGTTCGGTGGGATCGGCGGACCGGTCCAGACTTCAACCAGCCGCGGGAAAAGATATGTCGCTCACAAAACGCCAGCGAGAGATACTGACCTACCTCGCCACCTACACCGAAGAGCATGGCTACGCGCCGAGCTTCGAGGAGATCGCGACGCAGTTTAACTATAACTCCCTGGCTACGGTCCACGAACATCTGACCAACCTCGAGCGCAAGGGGTACATCAAGCGCGCGTACAACGAAAGCCGTGGCATCGAGCTCATGCCCTCCGAGGTTTTGCCTCGCGCAATGTCTCTTCCCTTGCTGGGCAGTGTTGCGGCGGGCATGCCGATCGAAGCCATACAGATGCCGGAGACAATCGGAGTTCCTGAGGATCTCGTACGGCGCGGGGGCAGCCATTACGTCCTGCGCGTGAGGGGAAATTCGATGATCGACGAGCAGATCCGGGATGGTGACTTCGTCATCGTCAACGAGAAGAACACTGCCGACAACGGCGAGATGGTGATCGCTCTCATCGACGGCACCTCAGCCACCGTCAAGAAATTCTATCGCGAGCGCGATGGCCGCATCAGACTGCAGCCGGCAAATGAGACGATGAACCCGATCTATGTGCACGAGAACGAAATCTCGATCCAGGGCATCGTCGTCGGGGTGCTGAGAAGGTTCTAGAAGTCCAGGCCCTAAGCTTTTGGTGCGCCTCCACTTGAATAGGCGCGCCTTAAGCGCTCCAGAACATCTTTCGCGGCACCGGAATCGATCGCCTTGGTAGCGGCCGCGACACCGGCCTCGTAAGAGTCGACCTTGCCGCTGACGTAGACTGCGGCCCCGGCGTTGAGCAGTATCGCCGCCCTCGCTCCCTTCGGACCGCCGCCATCCAGAATCTTCTGGATGATCCGCGCGTTCTCTGCCGGCTCGCTCCCGGCTAGATCCGCGGCGCTCACCTTCTTGAACCCGTGATCTTCGGGATGGATCGTCCAGCGCCGCGTCGATCCCCGGGTGACCTCGATCACGTGGGTGGGCCCGAGCGGCGAGACTTCGTCGAGGCCTGGCTCGCCGTGGACCACGAGCGCGTGAACCGCTCCCAGTGAGCTGAGCGCGCCCGCCAAAACCGGTGCCCGCTCGAGATCGGCGACGCCGACGACCTGTCTTCCGGCGCGGGCGGGGTTGGCGAGTGGTCCGACCACGTTCATCACCGTGGGAATGCCCAGCTCTCGCCTGACGGGTCCAACGTGCCGCATCGCCGGATGCATGAGCGGCGCGAACATGAACACGATCCCCGCTTCGCGAAGCGCTCTCTCCATCACCGGCACGCTCACCTCGATTGGTACCCCCAGAGCCTCGAGGACATCGGCGCTGCCGCACCGCGACGTGAAGGACCTGTTGCCGTGCTTGGCGATCCGGACACCCGCGCCGGCAGCCACGATCGCCGCGGCCGTCGAAATGTTGAACGTCGTGACGGCGCCGCCGCCCGTACCACAGGTATCTACCAGTTGATCGGGACGGTCCGCTTCCAGCGCCACCATCGCCGACTTGAGGGCCCTCACGACTCCGGCGACGACCTCAGAGCTCTCGCCTGTCGCACGGAGAGCGGAAAGCAGCGCCGCAACCTGCACCGCGGTCGCCTGTCCTCGCATGATGACGTCGAACGCAGCCTCCGCATCCGCGGACGTGAGCGGCTCGCGGAAGGCGAGCTTCTGGATTGCGCCGTGGAGCGCGTTGGTCGGCGGTGCGCTCATTTGTCGAGCCTAAAACGAGGACGCTTGCTCTCTCGACGTCACGATTTGCAGAGCTTCCTCGATGACCTTGCGCGAGTCATTTCCTTCCATCGCCTCACGAAGCGCCTGTTCGACCCTATAGATGATGTTGCTCTGGTTCTGGAGCGCCTCGCCCTGGGCGTGGAGCTGGACGTGCGCCTTCTCCAGCTTCGTGACGGCAACTCGCACCTGTTCCTCGACCGCGGAGAGCCTCTGCGCGGTTGCTCTGGCTTCCACGGCCGCGACCTCGATCGCCCGCTTGAGCTGCGTCACGCGGATCGAATCGCCAGCTCCCTTCCCGTTCAACGCCGCCTGAGCTTCGGTGAGCTTGTGCTGGAGCTCACCCATCGCGCGCGTGTGCTCGGCGTTGAGCGACCGGGTCACCTCCTCGAGCGTGCGCACGGCTTCCTCGCGCGCCCGACGTTCGGCAAGCCGGGCGAAAGCCAGAGCGAACAAGTCGACCGCGGGTCCGACCTTCTCGGAGAGCCTATGTCCGAAGCGCGTTTTCGGCTCGGATAGGGAGAGAACCGCCGCCAGCTCACCGTCGACGAGCAGGCCGCGCAGCAGAAGCACGCCCGCCTCCGGATTCGCGACGCCAAGAAGCTTCTGGTAGTCGCCGGATTCGCCGGCCAGATCGGCGAACTGCTTGCCCGTGGTGAGGGTGCGCCTGACGGCGGTCGGAAGGTGATCGATGGCGATCTCGATCTGGCCGGTTCGGGTGCCCTCGTGCGCTGGTATGAGCCGCTCAGAGAGAAGATCACGGCGCGCGTCGTAGATGAACAGCGCGAGATGTCCATTCCGGTCGTGCTCGGCGACATCCTGCGCGAGCGCGTTCAATGCCTCCGCCACGTTGCCGGCGGCTGAAAGTACGGTTGACAGACCGGCCAGGGTTCTGGGTGCCATCGTCTGGAATCAGGGGATCGTCAGTGCTTGCCGGAAGGACGATCCACATTGCCCAGCCGACACGCGAAAGTCAATCATCTCCAACGGGTTACGTTCCTTGACACTGCTCCGTCGCGGGCTAATTTCACGCGATGCTGTCGCGTTCCGTGCAACTCGTGTTGCACTACGATGGCGCTGGGTTTTCCGGCTGGCAGCGACAGCCTGGTGAGCGAACGGTTCAGGGTGTTCTCGAGGCGGCGGCGGCCCGGCTGTGCGGCGCACCAGTCGCCGTCGTTGGTGCTGGACGGACGGACGCGGGCGTGCACGCCCGCGGGCAGGCCGCGGGTTTACGCGTACCCGAGAAGTGGACCCACTCCGCGCTTCGACGATCGATGAATGCCATTCTTCCGGATGATGTATGGATTGCGGCAGCGTACGAAATGCGTGACGAGTTTCACCCGCGATACAGCGCGGTGTCGCGCAGCTACAGCTACTTCGTAGGCACAGACGATCTCGCATCCTCTCCGTTTCGGCGCACGCGGGAGCTCGTTTGGACACGCGCGCTCGACCGCCAGCGTCTCGCTGACGCGTCGGAATCGCTGCGGGGAGCGCACTGCTTCCGCGCCTTTGCCGTCAAGGGTACTGCACCAGAACACGACGAGCACCGCTGCACGGTCAGCCGCGCGACCTGGCGCGAGACTGAGGGCCGCCTTGTGTTCGAGATCACCGCGGACCGATTCCTTCATCACATGGTCAGGTTTCTGGTGGGAACCATGCTGCAGATCGGCGAGGGGCGGCGCGAGGTGTCCGACATTGAGGAGCTTCTCCAGGAAGGCGACAATAGCAGGGTTTCCCCTCCAGCGCCGGCCCACGCACTGTTCCTCGAGCGCGTCGAATATCCGACAGACCTTTACTTGAGAGCTGAATGAACATCTACCTCGAGAGCGTCGATCTCGATGAAATCCGCAACGCCGCTTCGGCGGGCCTCGCCGATGGCGTGGCATTCTCGCGAACCGTTTCATCGTCCGACTCTGCGGACGGGAGTACCCGCGAGCGCCTCGAGGAGATATCCCGCGAGTTCGCGTTCCCGGTGTGCGTGCCCGTCGGGGCGGTGACGTCGAACGACATTTACGTCGAGGCGCGGGAGCTCGCCAAGGTTTCCGACCATGTCGTCGTTCAGATTCCCTTGGTCGAGGACTCGCTGGTGCCGATGGCGCGTCTGACCGCTGAAGGAGTGGTTGTCTGCGCTACCTTCGTCTTCAGCGCGGCGCAGGCGCTCATCGCCGCCAAGACCGGAGCCGCGGCGGTTCGAGTCACGCTGGACGAGCTCGACGCCTACGGTCAGCAGGCGACGCGAACCCTGGCGGAGATCAAGAACGCGCTCGACGCGGGCGGCGAAGAATGCGACGTCGTCGCGGCATCGCCACGCAACTCCGTTCAGTTCGCCGAGTGCGCGATCGCCGGCGCCGACATCATCTCGATAACGCCCGACACGCTGCGCCGGCTGGTGCTGCATCCGCTCAGCGACCGCGGAATCGACAGGTTCCTCAGCGAGCTGGCGCGTCGCCCCAAGTCCCGGCCCTCTACGTGAGAATCTCCCACGCGCGATGCCTGGGCGCGCTTTTGATCGCGGCCTGCCAGGGCGCCCCGAGCAACACGTCGTCAGCCCAGTCGTCTTCTTCGCTCGGTACGGCGAACACTCAAGTCAACTCTTCGCGGCGGACAGCGATCACCGAAGCCGTCGCTCGGGTTGCGCCCTCGGTGGTCACGGTCCAGACCGAAATGGTAGAACGCGTGCCGGCCGACGTATTCGAGCAGTTCTTCGGCGGACGGTCGGGTCAGCGCGCCGCCGCGGGACTTGGCTCGGGGTTCATCGTCCGTTCCGATGGGGCGATTCTGACCAACGCCCACGTCGTCGCGGGCGCGACCCGCATCTCCGTGGCGATGAAAGACGGCACGACCTATCCTGCGCGCCTGTTGGGCAGCGATGAGACTAACGATCTCGCGGTGCTCAAGATCGATGCGCGCAATCTTCCCGTAGCGCCCCTCGGCTCGTCGAGCGATCTGCTGATTGGCGAGTGGACGATCGCCATTGGAAACCCGTTCGGGTTCCTGCTCGCCAATTCGGAGCCGAGCGTGACCGTCGGCGTGGTCAGCGGCGTCGGGCGGAATCTGGCGGCCCAGAGCGAAGGGGCGGGCGTCTACGTCGACATGATTCAGACCGATGCATCCATCAACCCCGGCAATTCAGGTGGTCCGCTCGTGAATGCGGCGGGGGAAGTGATCGGCGTCAACAGCTCCATCTTTTCGCCGAGCGGCGGCTCGATCGGGCTCGGCTTCGCAATTCCCATCAATCGCGCCCGGCGGGTCGCCGACGATCTCCTCGCGCACGGGGTCGTGCGTCGGCCCTGGGTCGGGTTGCAGCCGCAGCTGGCGCGAGCGCCGCTGACCAACGGAGCACGCGGCGCTACGAACGCTGTCGTGGTGGGCTCGGTCGTTCCCGGCTCCCCGGCGGACAAAGCCGGACTCAAACCCGGCGACGTGTTGCTGCGGTCGCGAAACCGCGTTCTGCACAGTCCATACGACTGGTACGCCGAGCTCCTGGAGCTGCGCGTGGGCGAGAACGACACGCTGCTGGTTAAGCGCGGCACCCGCGAGATGCCCGTCAGCGTTGCGGTCGTCGACCTACCCGACGTCAACGCGCCCCGCGTAACGGTACTCCGGGAGATCGAGCTCATAACGCTCACGCCGCAGATCCGCGCCCAGTACCAGACCCAGAGCCGTCAGGGCGCGCTGGTGAATCGCGTCAGCGACCGGGTTCAGCAGCAGATCGGACTCCAGGCCGGGGACGTCATCGTGCAGGTCAATCGGACGCCCATCGGCTCGGCGGAAGATGTCAACCGGATTCTCACTACGTACGGCCGAGGCGCGCTGCGCATGTACTTCGAGCGCGGCGGACAGATCTACGCCACCGAGTTCAGCCTCCAGTAATGACCACCGACAGATACAGCTCACCGCTCGCTGAACGCTACGCTTCCAAGGCGATGCTGGAGCTATGGTCCGCTGCCACCCGCCATGGTCTGTGGCGCCGGTTGTGGCTCGCCCTGGCGGAAGCCGAGAAGGAGCTCGGCGTTCCCCTTCCCGACGAGGCCATCAGGCAGATGCGCGCCAATCTCGACAAGATCGACTTCGGCGCCGTCTCCGCCTACGAGAAGCGGTTCCGGCATGATGTGATGGCGCACGTGCACGCCTTCGGCGACATGGCACCGGCGGCGAAGGCGTTCATTCATCTGGGCGCGACGAGCGCGTACGTGACCGACAACGCCGACCTGATTCTGATGCGGCGCGGACTCGAGATTCTGCGCGGACGCGCGCTCGACGTTCTGCGCTCGCTAGCCGCGTTCGCCGAGAAATGGCGCGATCAGCCTACCTTGGGCTACACGCACTTGCAGCCGGCACAGCTCACGACGGTTGGCAAGCGAGCGACGCTGTGGATGCAGGATCTGGTGCTCGACGTCGAGGATATCGACTATCGTCGCCGCACGCTGCCGTTCCGCGGCGTGAAGGGAACTACGGGCACCCAGGCCAGCTTCCTCGAGATCTTCGACGGCGATCACGAAAAGGTGCGGCGCCTCGACGAGCTGGTGACGCACAAGATGGGATTCTCTGCTGCGTTGGCGGTCACCGGCCAGACGTACACCCGTAAGCTCGACGCGTTCGTGCTGTCGGTCGTCGCGGGCCTGGCGGCGAGCGCGGCCAAATTCAGTGGCGACATTCGCATGCTGCAATCGTTCGGCGAGATCGAGGAGCCGTTCGAGAGCGAGCAGGTGGGCTCTTCGGCAATGGCCTACAAACGAAACCCGATGCGCTCGGAGCGAATTGCGTCGCTGGCGCGCTTTGTCAATTCTCTGGAGGGGAACTCCAATCAGACCCACGCGGTCCAATACTTCGAGCGCACTCTGGACGACAGCGCCAACAGACGTCTGGTGATACCAGAGATGTTTCTGGCAACGGACGCGATTCTGCTCCTGATGGAAAACATCGCCGGCGGCCTCGAGGTTCATCCAGCCGTGATCGGGCGGCGGGTGGCGGCGGAGCTTCCCTTCATGGCTACCGAGGAGCTGATCGTGCGAGCCGTGCGCGCCGGCGGCGACCGCCAGGTCGCCCACGAGACCATCCGCAAGCACAGCATCGCCGCGGCCAGGGCGATGAAAGAGGGCGCCGGGTCCAATGACCTTCTCGACCGACTGGCGCGCGATCAGAGCTTCGGGGTGAAGCTGAGTGATCTCGAGGGTGTGATCGATGCCCACCGCTTCGTCGGCCGCGCACCGGAGCAGGTCGACCAGTTCCTCCGGGACGTGATCGCTCCGCTCTTCGCGGGCGAGTCTGCGCGCTCCGAGCGCGAGGAGCTGAGAGTCTGATGCTGATGCAGACCAGCTCGCTGCCGCTGACGCCTTTCCGTCGCGGCAAGGTCCGCGACGTATACGAAGTCGATGCCGACCGTCTGCTCATCGTCGCCACTGACCGTGTCAGCGCCTTCGACGTCGTGATGAATGAAACCATCCCGCACAAAGGGGTGGTGCTCACCCAGATCACGGCGTGGTGGCTGAGACAGCTCGAGAGCCGGATCCCGCACCACATGATCACCGCTGACACGTCGAAGATAGTCGGCGAAGTGCCGGTTCTGGACGATTACGCGCGGGAGCTGGAGGGCCGCGCCATGCTTTGCCGGCGCACCACCGTATTTCCGATCGAGTGCGTCGTTCGCGGCTACCTGTCGGGCTCGGCGTGGAAGGAGTACAAGTCGAGCGGCACCCTGGCCGGCGAGGCGCTCGCGAAGGGGCTCCGCGAGTCCGACCGGCTGGATCCCCCGATTTTCAGCCCCGCGACGAAGGCCGACGAAGGGCACGATGAGAACATCACCATCGCCCGCATGCGGTCGCTGATCGGAGCAACCCGGGCCGATCAGCTCGAGAGGCTTTCACGCGACGTCTATGAAGGGGGGAGGACGATCGCGGCCGGGCGCGGGATCATAATCGCCGACACGAAATTCGAGTTCGGTAAGGTGCGCGATACTGGGGAAAATGGGTCGGACAAGGTTATATTGATTGATGAAGCGCTCACGCCGGACAGCTCGCGGTTTTGGCCAGCCGACAGTTATGAACCGGGACATGGGCAGCCCAGTTTCGACAAGCAGCCTCTTCGCGACTATCTCGATGCCGAGCGTCGCGCCGGGCGATGGGATGGGGGCTACCCACCGCCGAAGCTTCCGCAGGAAGTGATCGATGCCACGAGCGAGCGTTACCTCGATATCTACCGCCGCCTGACCGGACACTCACTGGACCGCAACGAATAACATTGAATTTCGCGCGCGAAGGCCTGCTATTCATCGGGATTGCCGCCGTCATCACCGCCGGTGCGTTCGGTCTCGCGATCAGCCGGCGATCGTGGGGCATGTGGCTGGCGGCGATCGTTCTGCTGCTGCTGGCGCTGTGGGTAGCGTATTTCTTTCGCGATCCGGAGAGAGTCGGCGAGCGCGGACCTTCCCTCGTCGTTTCGCCCGCTGACGGCAAGCTGATCATGATCACGGAAGTCGACGAGCCGGCGTTCGTTCACGGCCGCGCGATACGGCTCTCCATCTTCATGAACGTCTTCAACGTTCACGTCAATCGATACCCGGTCGACGGCGTCGTAAAGTTCATCCACTACAACAAGGGCAAGTTCTTCAACGCCGCCGCCGAGAAGTCGAGCCTGGAGAATGAGCAGATGTCGGTCGGGCTGGAGTCGCAATCGACGCGAGTGCTCGTGCGCCAGATCGCGGGGCTCATCGCGCGGCGCATCGTGACCTACAGCAAGCTCGGTGAGAAGGTGAAACAGGGCGACCGCATGGGCATCATCCGCTTCGGATCGCGTGTCGACGTTTTCCTCCCCCCAGGCTCGACCATTCGCGCCAAGCTGGGCGATGCGACGACCGCGGGCGTGACCATCCTCGGCGAGCTTCCGCGATGACGCTGCCCACCGATCACCACCGCCGGCCGACGCCAAGAACGGTCGTCGAGCGCCCCCGGAACAGGGGCGTAATCATTCTGCCCAACGGCTTCACTCTGGCGAGCCTCTTCTTCGGAGTCTTCGCCATTGTCGCTTCTTCGCGCAGCCAGTTCGACACCGCCGGGCTCTACGTGGTGTTTGGTGGTGTCTGCGATGCCCTCGACGGGCGCGTCGCGCGCGCCACCGGTACAGGCTCTCGCTTCGGGTCGGAGCTCGACTCGCTGGTGGACGCCATCACCTTTGGGCTGGCGCCGGCGATGATCATGTACTTCGCCGTGCTGAACCGTAACGGCTGGGACTGGATCTTCTCGTTTCTGTTTACCGCCTGCGCGGTGATAAGGCTCGCTCGATTCAACGTCGAGCAGGCCGGTCGCGCCAAGAAATATTTTCACGGCCTGCCGAGTCCCGCCGCCGGGATGACGCTGGCGACGTACTACTGGTTCAGCCAGACGCCTCTCTACAACCAGACAGTTGTCGGTGACCTGAACTGGACCACTGGCCTTCGCGGCCTGATGCTGCTGCTCGCGTTTCTGATGATCAGCAACGTCTCCTATCCGGCCGTCCCCACCATCGGCTTCCGAAAGATCGGCGAGATTCTCGGCACTCTGGTGGTCATCGCGACGTTCATCGGGGTATTGTTCCTGAGGAAGGAATTTTACTTCCCCGCCCTCATCTGCTACGTGCTCTACGGACTGGCCAAGACGGTGATTTTCGGACTGCTCGATCGACGTCCCCGCGGCGATTCGCCGACCATCGACGATGACGATGAGCCGCTGCTTTTGACCGCCGTAGGAGTCGTCGACACCGGAGAAGCGCTCCGCCAGCGGTCGCATCGTCGTCGGCGGAGACGCCGCCCACCGGGTCCCGGCGAACCGCCGCGCGGTGGACCAGGAAGCATTCCGCCTCCGGGTCCCCTCGGAGGGCAGCCCTAAGTGTCGACTTTCCGCATTGCGGTGCACATCACTCCCCGGAAAGGCCTGCTCGATCCGCAGGGCAACGCCGTGAAGGGCGCGCTCCACACCCTCGGCTTTGCGCCGGTGCGGGAAGTCCATGTCGGGCGATACGTCATCGTCGAGACCGAAGCCAGCGATGCGACCGCTGCCGAGCACGCCGTCACCGACATGTGCCGCAAGCTTTTGGCGAATCCGGTTACCGAAGACTTCGAGATCGAAACGGCGGTGCCGGCATGAAGTTCGGCATCGTCACCTTCCCAGGCTCCAACGGCGACTACGACGCCTACCACGCGGTCACGGAAAACCTCGGCGAGGATGCGACGTACCTCTGGCACAAGGATCACGATCTTCAGGGCTCGGATGTGATCATCCTCCCGGGCGGCTTCAGCTACGGAGATTATTTGCGCTCCGGCGCCATCGCCCGCTTCAGTCCGATCATGAGCGAGGTGATTTCACACGCCAAATCCGGAGGTCCGGTCATCGCCTTCTGCAACGGCTTTCAGATCGCGTGCGAGGCCGGACTCCTTCCCGGGGCACTCCTCCGCAATTCGCGCCTCCAGTTCGTCTCTGCTCCCGTGCGCGTCCGGGTGGAAAATGCCGACACCATCTTCACCAACCGCTACCAGCCCGGCCAGGTCCTGAAGATCCCCGTCGCTCACGGCGACGGCCGGTACGTCGCGACCGGCGAAGATCTCGACGAGCTCGAGGGCGAGGGGCGCGTCACCTTCCGCTATACCGACGCCGACGGAAATGTGAGCGACGCCGCGAATCCGAATGGATCGGAGCGCAACATTGCGGGAATCATGAACGAAGGCGGCAACGTGCTCGGCATGATGCCACATCCGGAGCGCGCGTGCAGTCCGCTGGTTGGCTCGGTTGACGGAGTGCGGCTCTTCGAGTCCATCCTCAGCAAAGTCGCCGTCTGATGGCGCAGGTGATGCCCCGTCCCGGCGATCCCGTCATCACTCCGGCACTGGTTGCAGAGCACGGATTGACGAAGGTCGAGTACGAGCGCCTTGTCGCGATGCTCGGCCGCACACCGACGTTCACCGAGCTCGGGATCGTCAGCGCGCTGTGGAGCGAGCACTGCTCGTACAAGCATTCGCGGCCGGTGTTGAAAACCCTTCCCACGACCGCGCCCTATGTGCTCCAGGGACCGGGTGAGAACGCCGGAGTGATTTCCATCGGCGATGGTCTGGCGGTCGCGTTCAAGATCGAATCACACAACCATCCTTCTGCTGTCGAGCCATACCAGGGCGCCGCAACCGGAGTCGGGGGGATTCTCCGCGACGTTTTCACCATGGGGGCGAGGCCGATAGCCATGCTCAACTCGCTGCGCTTCGGAAGTCTCGACGACGCCCGTGTGCGCTATCTCTTCTCTGGTGTGGTCAAGGGAATAGGCGACTACGGCAACTGCGTCGGCATTCCAACCGTTGCCGGTGAGATCGTGTTCGACAAGCCGTACGGAGCAAATCCGCTCGTCAACGCGATGTGCGTAGGTCTGATGCACGAGAGCGATCTCATTCGCGCCAAGGCCGAAGGCGTCGGCAACCCGATAATGGCGGTGGGGGCACGCACCGGTCGCGACGGGATTCACGGCGCATCGTTCGCTTCCGAGGATCTCTCTGAGGCCAGCGACGCGAAACGGCCGCGCATCCAGGTCGGCGATCCGTTCACTGAGAAGCTGCTTCTCGAGGCCAGTCTCGAGCTGATCAAGAGCGGGCACATCGTCGCGATCCAGGATATGGGAGCCGCGGGTCTCACGTCGTCATCCGCGGAGATGGCCGAAAGGGGTGATGTCGGTGTCACGATCGACGTGACCAAAGTTCCGGTTCGGGAGACCGGCATGACTCCGTACGAGATTCTCCTCAGCGAATCGCAGGAGCGAATGCTGGTGGTGGCGAAGATCGGCCACGAAAACGCAGTCCGTGAGGTACTAGGCAAATGGGATCTCACCGCCGCCGTCATCGGCCGCGTCATCGCCGAGCCCGTGTATCGCGTCACCGAAGGTGATAAGGTCGTCGCCGAGTTTCCCGGTTCCCGGCTGGTCACCGACTGTCCCTCGTATTCGCCGGAGGCGCGCGAGTCGGACGCAATCCGTAAGCTGCGCACCATCGATCCGCTCGCGACGCCGGAGCTGCCGCAGGAGGCTGACCCGGCCTGGACCCTGGAGCAGCTCCTGTCGGCGCCGACCATCGCAAGCAAGGCGTGGGCGTATCGGCAGTACGACTCGACGGTCCGCACCAACACCGTCGCCGGACCGGGCGGAGATGCCGCCGTGCTCCGCATTCGCGGGACGAACAAGGCGATCGCCGCAAAGACCGATTGCAATGGCCGTTACGTGCACCTCGATCCGAGAGTCGGCGGACGAATCGCCGTCGCGGAAGCTGCCCGCAACGTTGCCTGCACGGGGGCGCGGCCGATGGCGATCACCAATTGCCTGAACTTCGGCAACCCGACCCGTCCGGAAGTTTTTTTCCAGCTGAAGGAAGCCATCGCCGGAATGGGCGAGGCCTGCCGCGCGCTGGGAACGCCGGTGACGGGAGGTAACGTCTCCCTCTACAACGAGAGTCCGGCCGGTGCCGTTTACCCGACGCCGGTGATCGGAATGATCGGGCTCATCGAGAATCTCTCGCACGTGACACGCTCGACTTTCAGACGTGATGGCGACGCAATTCTGCTCTTTGGGGACACGCGCGCCGAGCTGGGCGGGAGTGAGTATCTGGCGTCCATTCACGATACGGTCGCGGGCGCACCACCCGAGTGCAACCTCGAACGGGAGAGGGCCGTCATCGACGCCCTCCTCGATGCAATTCGCGCCGGCGTCGTTTCATCGGCGCACGATTGCAGCGACGGCGGGCTCGCTGTCGCTCTGGCGGAATGCTGCATCGCCGATACCGAGAAGCAGTGCGGTGCGGACATCGATCTTTCCATCGACGCTGCCGTGCCGGCGCGCGCCGTTCTCTTCGGCGAAAGCCAGGGACGAATTGTCGTCTCCAGCGCCGCTCCGGAGCGAGTGATGGAGATCGCCGCCGCTCGCGGAGTACCGTGCGCCCGCATTGGAACAGTGCGCGCGAGCTCGCACGCGCTCGCATTCAATCTTCGTGGCCGCGCGTTTCGCTGCGATCTCGGCCGTCTGAGCCGCGCTTACCACGACACCATCCCGGCCATAATGGCCCGGACCCCCGAGCACGCCACCTTCGACGAGCTCGACCCAGTGGCGGCGCACTGACATGTGTGGAATCTTCGGAGTCTACGGCGACGATCACGCGGCGGCACTGGCCCACCTCGGGCTCTACTCGCTGCAGCATCGCGGCCAGGAGTCATCGGGCATCGTCGCCGTCGATCGCGAGATGGGCGCGCGAGCCATCAAGAGCATGGGCCTCGTCTCCGAGGCGTTTACCGCTCCCGACGTCCAGACGCTGCGCGGTAACATTGCGATCGGCCACACTCGCTACAGCACCGCCGGCTCCTCTACCATCGACAATGCCCAGCCGGTGCTGGCGCGGTTCCGCGACGGACACATCGCCCTGGCCCACAACGGCAATCTCACCAACGCCAGTGAGCTCCGCCGCCAGCTCGAGGATGCCGGCTCGATCTTCACATCGACGATGGACTCCGAGGTCCTCGTGCATCGCATGGCCCGCTCTTCGGCGGAAAAACCGGAGGAGCGCCTCGCTGACGCGCTTCGCGATGTCGAGGGCGCTTACTGCCTGGTCGTGGTCGTCGGAGGAACCCTGCTCGCCGCGCGCGACCCCCGGGGCTGGCGTCCGCTGGTGATGGGATGCCTCGGGGGCGCGACGATCTTCGCGTCGGAGAGCTGCGCTCTGGACCTGCTCGGCGCGAAGCTGGAGCGCGAGGTGCAACCCGGCGAGATCATCGCGGTCGATGAATCCGGCACCCGATCCTTCTTCCCGATGGAAAGGCAGGAGACGCGGAAATGCGTCTTCGAGTACGTCTATTTCTCTCGTCCCGACAGCTACGTGTTCGGCGGCTCGGTCGATCGCGCGCGCCGAGAGCTTGGACGACGCCTGGCGCGCGACTTTCCCGCCCCGACGGCAGATCTCGTCTTCAGCGTTCCCGACTCGTCGAATTCCGCCGCGCTCGGCTTCGCCGAGGAGTCCGGCTTGCCGCTGGAGCTGGCGCTCATTCGCAATCACTACGTCGGCCGCACGTTCCTGCAGCCCACCCAGGCCGGGCGAGATGCGAAGGTAAAAGTGAAGTACAACGCAGTCCGCGAGGTTCTCCACGGCAAGAGCGTAGTCATGGTGGACGATTCGATCGTGCGCGGAACCACCACTCGCGGTCTGGTCAGCATGGTACGCGCCGCGGGCGCGCGGGAAGTACATCTGCGCGTCAGCTCGTCGCCGGTCACCGGACCGTGCTATTACGGAATCGACACGCCGACGCGCGAAGAGCTCATCGCCGCCAACATGAGCATCGAAGAGATCACCAAACAGGTCGGCGCGGACACATTGGGATATCTGTCCCTCGACGGAATGCTGGAGTCCGTTCCCGGCGGCCCGTCCGGGTTCTGCCACGCCTGCTTCTCGGGCGACTATCCCACGCCACCACCCGCCGACCCGGAGAAGCTCCGCTTCGGCTGCGGCTGCTGACGACCGTGGCGCAGTCGGTTTTTTTCTTCGGCAATGGCTCGGCCGAGGGGACGCGCGACATGACGAGCGTCCTCGGCGGCAAAGGCGCCAACCTCGCCGAGATGACGAATCTCGGCGTGCCTGTGCCGCCGGGCTTCACCATCGCCTGCAGCGAATGCATTGAGTACCTGAGCAGCGGCAGGTACTCGGACAAGCTGCGCGCCGAGGTCGAGGGCAACGTCGCCAGACTCGAGCAGGCAACCGGCAAGAGGCTCGGCGATCCGAAGAATCCGCTGCTGGTGTCGGTGCGATCGGGCGCGCCCGTATCGATGCCCGGGATGATGGAGACGATCCTCAACCTCGGCCTCAACGATCGAACCGTCCAGGGTCTTGCCGATCAAAGCAGCAACCCTCGCTTCGCCTACGATTCGTATCGGCGCTTCATCCAGATGTACTCCAACGTCGTGCTGGGTGTATCGGGGCACGACTTCGAGCATCTGCTCAAGGCAAAGCGCATGACGGCGGGCGCCGCGTCGGACGCCGATCTCGCTGAGAGCGATCTGCGGAATCTGGTCGAGGAATACAAGGCGCTCGTGCGCAATCGGACGGGCTCCGAGTTTCCGCGTGACCCGATCGTGCAGCTCTGGGGCGCCATCGAGGCGGTCTGGAAGTCGTGGACACTCAAGAAAGCGCGCGACTACCGCCGGGTGAACGGCATACCGGAGACACTGGGAACCGCTGTCAGCGTCGTCTCGATGATCTTCGGCAATCTCGGCGACGATTCGGGCACGGGTGTCGCGTTTACGCGCAATCCTTCCACGGGCGAGAAAAAGTTTTACGGCGAATTCCTCGTCAATGCGCAGGGCGAAGATGTAGTCGCCGGTATTCGCACGCCTCTGGAGATCGACGAGATGGCGGCGGCTCTGCCGGGCCCGTACGCCGAGCTGATGGAGACCCAGGTGCGCCTCGAGAGCCACTACCGCGACATGCAGGATCTCGAGTTTACGGTGGAGCGCGGCAAGCTCTATCTGCTGCAGACACGCTCAGGGAAACGCACCGCCGCTGCCGCCGTGCGGATCGCGCGCGACATGGTGAATGAAGGCCTCATCGACAAGGTCGAGGCAGTTACGCGGGTACCGGCGGCGCAGCTCGATCAGCTGCTGCATCCCATCATCGATCCCTCGATCCGCGCCGAGCCGCTTTGTCTGGGATTGCCTGCCAGTCCGGGCGCCGCCAGCGGTCGCGTCGTATTCGACCCGGATTCCGCGGAGAAGCGCGCGTCGGCGGGTGAGAGCGTCATCCTCGTGCGCGACGAAACGACGCCGGAGGATTTCCACGGCATCGTCGCGGCGCGCGCAGTTCTCACCGCGCGCGGGGGCATGACGAGTCACGCCGCCGTCGTCGCCCGGGGAATGGGCAAGTGTGCGGTCGTCGGCTGCAAGGACATCGAGGTGGATGTCGAGCACAAGTCATTCAGGGTAAACGGCACCCAGGTGCTGGAGGGTGACTGGTTGACGGTAGACGGCGCCACCGGGCGCATCTTCGCCGGTGACCTGTCTACCATCCCGAGCGAAGTCGTGCGCGTGACCAACGGGTCGATGGCAGCCTCGCAGGCCCCGCTTTATCAGTCGTATGCGGAACTGCTCGGCTGGGCCGATGAAGTCAGGCGTTTGCGCGTGCGGGCCAACGCCGATACGCCCCGCGATGCTCGTCTCGCGCGCAGCTTCGGGGCGGAAGGCATCGGACTCTGCCGAACCGAGCATATGTTTTTCGAGGGCGATCGCATCACACCGATGCGCGAGATGATCGTCGCCCGCGAGGAAGGAGGCCGGCGGCGTGCGCTGGCCAAGCTGCTTCCGATTCAGCGAGCCGACTTCGAGGGGATCTTCGCCGCGATGGACGGGCTGCCAGTGACGATCCGGCTGCTCGATCCGCCGCTTCACGAATTTCTTCCGCACGGCGGCGAAGAATCCAAGCTGCTTGCTCGCACGCTCGACCTGCCCCGCGCCGACCTCAATCGCATCATCGAGTCGCTGCGGGAGACAAATCCGATGCTGGGCCACCGCGGCTGCCGACTGGGCATTTCTTACCCGGAGATTACAGAGATGCAGGCGCGCGCCATCCTGGAGGCCGCTGTGCGTGCCATGAGGCGCGGGATAGTCGTCAAGCCCGAGATCATGATCCCGCTCGTGTCGACGGTCAAGGAATTCGACAACCAGCGCGCGATCATCGAGGATGTCGCGGACAAGGTGCTGGGTGGAATGGGTGAGCGCATTCCGTACCTCATCGGAACGATGATCGAGCTACCGCGGGCAGCGCTCACCGCGGCACAGATCGCGCAGTCAGCCGAATTCTTCTCTTTCGGAACAAATGACCTGACGCAGACTACACTAGGGCTCAGTCGAGATGATGCGGGTCGCTTCCTTCCCTCTTACATTGATCAGGGTATTTTTTCCGACGATCCGTTTCAGGTTCTCGACACCGAAGGGGTAGGAAGACTCGTAAGGATTGCCGTCGAGGACGGGCGAAGCGTTCGTCCTGACATCAAGCTTGGAATTTGCGGGGAGCACGGCGGCGAGCCGCGCTCCATTCGCTTCTGTCATTCACTCGGTCTCGATTATGTGTCCTGCTCACCGTTCAGAGTTCCAATCGCGCGCCTAGCCGCCGCACATGCCGCTCTTAACGCGTAAGCTGACGCGGTCGCGACATCTGGAGCTAATGCCCGCCGGCTCGCTCCCGATGGCGCACGTGCAGCACGCGCGTCCGCTGCGGATCGCGCTCGTAACAGAGTACTACTATCCCCACCTCGGCGGCATCTGCGAGCACGTGCACTTCTTCGCGCGCGAGGCGAGGAGGTACGGGCATCAGGTCGACATCATCACGTCGAACATTCCCGGGGCGCGGCAGGAACCGCACGTGATTCGCATCGGCAAGAGCCAGCCGGTGTACGCCAACGGATCGCAGGCCAGATTCACCTGGGGATTCGAGCTCCGCAAATCTCTGCGACGGGTCTTCAGTCTGGGGCAGTACGACATCATCCACGTCCACTCTCCGCTCAGCCCCGTGCTGCCGGTGATGGCGATCGAGGAAGCGAACTGCCCGGTGGTCGGCACGTTTCATACTTATTTCGATCGCTCGTTCTTCTACACGATCGGCAACAGATACTTTCAGAAGCGCCTCGATCAGCTGCACGCGGCGATTGCCGTTTCGCACTCCACGACCATCGCGCTCAATCGGTACTTCGAGGCCAACTGGACCATCGTGCCCAACGGAATCGACACCGACGTGTTCCATCCGCACGTCCCCCGCCCCGCCGCGCTCCGCACCGATGTCCCGGTAATTCTCTTTCTCGGCCGGTTCGATCCGCGCAACGGACTGACTACCCTGATCGA
This sequence comes from Gemmatimonadaceae bacterium, assembly GCA_036488915.1. GTDB lineage: Bacteria > Gemmatimonadota > Gemmatimonadetes > Gemmatimonadales > Gemmatimonadaceae > UBA4720. Next base: position 22,527 of record DASXGU010000055.1, read on the forward strand.
ATCGTTCAAGAAGGTTCGCGGCAAGAGCCGCGAGGCCCAGCTCGTCGTGGTTGGCGACGGCCCGCTGCGCAAACACTACTACCGCGCGGCCGGTGGCGATCCGGACATCACTTTCGTCGGATCGGTTCTCCACGAGCGGCCGGGCTACTACGCCCACAGCGCCATGTACGCCTGCCCGACCACCAAAGCTTCCTTCGGAATCACTCTCCTGGAGTCGATGGCCTGCGAGACCCCGGTCGTCTGCTCGGACATCTACGGCTTCCGCGACGTCGTGAAACACGAGCGAGAGGCACTAATGGTGCACTGTGGAGATACGGAGGCGCTGGCCGACTCGCTCGTCCGGCTCCTTGACGATGAGACCCTGAGGGCGCGACTCGGCAAACGCGGCCGACAGGAGGCCGAGCAGTACTCCTGGAGCAGAGTTACCGAGGCGGTGCTCGACATTTACACCGCTGTATTGGGACGGGCGACGCACGAATGATTGGTTACGCAGCTTTGGGATTGTCGGTGATCGGTGGCGCCATTCACGGCGCCTTTCATCGCAACAGTCCAATCTTCGGTCCCGCGCTGGGCAAGATCGACAGCGACAGGAAGGTCATTGCTCTCACTTTCGATGATGGGCCGAATCCCGACGCCACGCCCGTCATCCTCGACACACTGCGCGACAAGGGAGTGCGAGCAACTTTTTTCGTCCTCGGCAGCCACGCCGAGCGGTGGCCGGAGCTGGTGCGACGCATATCGCACGAGGGCCACCAGCTGGGTAATCACGGCTACTTCCACCGCAAGCTGCAGTTCAAGACTCCGTTCTACGTCAGTCGCGACATCCGGCTCGGCATCCGCGCCATCAAGCGCTCGGGCGCGCCGGCGCCCCGCTATTTCCGCGCTCCCCACGGCTTCCGCAGCCCATGGACGACCCCCATTGCCAGCTCCTACGGGGAGCGCACGGTAGGGTGGTCGTTGGGTGTCTGGGACAGTGACCGTCCCGGCGTCGACGAGATCGTGAGACGCACGCTCGAGGGAGTGACCCCCGGATCGATCGTGCTGCTCCACGATGGCGACGGCTACAATCCGGATGGCGACCGCATGCAAACCGCGGCCGCGCTGCCAAAAATCATCGACGGCCTGAAGGATCAGGGCTACGAGTTCGCCACACTGCCGACTGAATGAGCCCCGCTCTGAAGAAAGGAATTCGCTGGGCGATCTCCGCCGCGATCCTCGTCTTCCTCATCCTGTTCGCCCGCACAATCGATTGGCACGCCGCGTGGAGCTCCATGCGCCACGCATCCATGCCGCTCCTCGCCGCGGCCATCGGCGTGAACATTCTCTCGGTCCTGATCAAGGGGGTGCGCTGGTGGCTGTTTCTGAGACCGATCGGCGTGACTTCACTGCCACTGGCGATCCGCGCCACCATCGCCGGAGCCGGACTCAACAACGTGCTCGTCGCCAGCGGCGGCGATGCGGCGCGCGTCGTGTTCGTCTCGCGTGTCAGCGGTGTCCCCAGCTCGACGGTGCTGGCGTCGATGGCCCTCGAGAAGCTCTTCGATCCAATCGGATTCGTGATCCTCCTCGTCTTTGGCGTACTCGCATTTCAGCTGCCGCCGCAGTTCGAGCGCTGGAAGGTGCCGGCGGAGATTCTGCTGGTGGTGATCGTGGCGCTGCTCGTGTTCTTCGTGTACGCGACGCGCCACATCAAGCCCGAGCACGTCCCCGAGCGACGCGCCAAGCCCCGCACGCTTGGCGGCCGAATTCGCGCTTATTTCATCAGCTTCGGCAAGACGGCCGGCCGTCTCGCCACCGGGCCCAGATTTCTGGCTGCGGTTCTTCTCTCACTCGGCGCGTGGGCGTGTCAGCTGTGGACGTTCCAGCTCGCCGCCGCGGCTGCCCACGTCCCAATCCCGCTGGCGGGAAGCCTCGCCTGCCTGCTCGGCATCAACATCGGGCTGATCATCCGCGCGACGCCGGGCAACGTTGGATTCTTCCAGTTCGTGTACGCTTTGATGGCCGAGCAGTTCGGCGTTCCGAGAAACGACGCCATCGCCGTCTCACTGCTGATTCAGACGCTGCAGATACTGCCGCTCACCCTATTCGGCATCGTCCTCGCGCCCGAGTTCATCTTCAAGCGGGGCAAGAAGGATCGGGAGACCGAATCAGTGGCGAAGAAGATCGAGCAGGAGAGGCTCCAGCATCACGGCCCGCTGTCGACAGCTGAAGAAGTGCTGGGGCGTGCCGACAAGGAAGGCGTGGCGCCGGCGCCGAAAAAACCCTAGCGGACCGAAGCCACGCGGGGGGCGTCGCCTTTCCGCAGAAAGTCGATGAATTCGGCCGCGTTGCGGGTCAGTCCGCTGAAGGTGGCGCGGACATTTCCCTTGCCGTCGACGATCGCGTAAAGCGGGAGCGCGACGGTGCCGAAGGTCTGCTCCTGGAAAGCCTGCTGGCGCTCGTACAGCGCACCGTCACCGTCGGTGTACAGGCGGGAAAGCACGAACTTTCCGAGCTCCGCGCCGACGTCGGGCCGGCTGAAGATGTTCGCCTCCATCCACCGGCAATTAGTGCACGTGTATCCCGTGAAGTCGATGAAGACGAGCTTTCCGTTGGCGCGCGCGGCGCCGAGCGCCCCATCGTAGTCGTTGAGAATCCAGCTCTCACCCTGGGCCGTAGTGCGCGACACCCCGCGGCCGTTCGATGCCGGGGGCAAGAAGGCGTCGATGGCCCGCAGCGGTCTGCCGGCGATTCCCATCGCCAGCCACGCTGCTACAATCGAAGCGGCCGCGGCCGGAAGAAATGAAGCGGGTCGCATGCCGCTCCTGTCCGATTTCCTGATGCTGATGCGCACGAGGTAGATGGCACAAATCAGCGCCAGCACCGCCCAGGATGCGAGCACGGCCGGGCGCGTGAACAATCCCCAACCCAACACCAGGTCGGCATTGGCGACGAACTTGATTGCCGCGCCAAGCTCGAGCAGGCCGATCAGGACACGCAGCGTCCGAATCCATTCTCCGGCTCG
>DASXGU010000068.1:0-12195 GCA_036488915.1 Gemmatimonadaceae bacterium
ACGCCCAGTCATATCACGATCACAACTGGGGCGTCTGGCGAGGCGTCACGTGGGATTGGGGCGCCGCGCGCGCCGGCCAGTACACCTTTCTGTACGGGCGGGTGTATCCGTCGGATACGACGGCGCCGGTTCCTCCGCTGCTGGTGTATCTAGTCGACTCGCTCGGATTCAGGGCGGTGTTTCGCCCCAAGATCATTTCGTACGCCGACGATCGCATCGTGTCGGCAGGACCGGTCCAGCTTCGTGTCCCGTCCACTGCCAGCTTTGAGGATGTCCGCGGCAAGGATACTCTCCGCGTCGACATAACGGTCGAGGATGCAATCGCTACCGATACGCGCCCGCGCGGCAGAGCGGGCGAGACCGAGCGCGGCGATCCGCTCGGCAGCGAGAAAAGACGGCCTTACTTCATCCAGATGAAAGGCACCTCCCGCATCTCTGGACGCCTCGACGGGCAGCGGCTATCGGGAACCGGAACTGGTTTCTTCGAGACCTATCGGTGACGGGATTCACACTTCCGGCCAATCTTGACATCCGGGCTCACCAGCGTCCGATTGAGGTCATGACCGCGGCGATTCACATCGGGACGCAGGGCTGGAACTACGACGCCTGGGTAGGGCCGTTCTATCCTGACGGAACCAGGCCGTCTGATTTTCTCACCGTCTACGCCCGCGCTTTCGATACGGTCGAGATCGATTCGACATTCTACGCGTCGCCTGCCGAGACCACCATCAGGAGCTGGTACGAGCGCACACCGCGGAATTTCCAGTTCGCCCTCAAGCTGCCGCAGGAGATCACCCACGAGCAGCGCCTGCGCGACGTGACCGGCGCTTCGGAGACATTCTTCGCCCGCGTGCGTGACCTCGGGGACAAGCTCGGCCCGGTGCTGGTGCAGATGGGCCCCGATTTCCAGCCGGCTGAGCTGCCGGCGCTCGTCGACTTTCTGGGCAAAGTGCCGCACGACCTGCGCGTAGCCATCGAGTTTCGCCATCGGGGCTGGATCACCGAGGGCGTCCTCGCACTTCTCCGCGAACACAACATCGCGCTGGCGCTGAGCGATGGGCGCTGGGTTCCGCGAAAAGTGATGCTGAACCTCGCCGCGCGTCCGACTGCTGACTTCGCTTACATTAGGTGGATGGGCCCCAATCGCGACCTCGTCGACTACACGCGCGTCCAGGTGGACCGCTCGAGCGAAGTGGAGATGTGGGCGGACGCCATCGAGGAGCTCGCGCAAAAGGTCTCGCGCGTCTATGGATACGTCGCCAACACTTTTTCCGGGCATAGCCCGGCAACGGCGCGGGACCTCCAGCATCGCCTCGGCCAGACGCCAGTCGATCCCGATCTGCTGGGTGAGCAGATGTCCCTCTTTTAGCTGAATGTTCCTCGGACATTACGGCCTGGCTCTGGCCGGCAAGCGCGCGACACCACGAACTTCGCTGGGCACCTTGACCTTCGCCGCCGAGTTTCTCGACGAGCTGTGGCCGATTCTGTTGCTCCTCGGCATCGAGCGGGTGGCCATCGACCCGACCAGATCGAAGGTGTCACCCCTGGATTTCATCTACTATCCGTACTCCCACAGTCTGTTGATGTCGATAGTGTGGGGCGCGCTGATCGGCGTTGCTTACTATCTGCTGACGAAATATCCGCGCGGGGCGCTCGTGGTCGGATTGATGGTAGTGAGCCACTGGATCCTGGACCTCCCCATGCACATGGGAGATCTGCCGCTATGGCCCGGCGCGTCGAGTCCAAAGGTCGGGTGGGGTTGGTGGAGCTACCTGCCCCTGACTTACATCGTGGAGTTCACTATCTATTTCGCCGGCGTCTACGTCTATGCCCGCGCGACCCGTCCGCGAGATCGAATCGGTCGCTGGGGGCTCTGGGCGTACGTCGTGGTGCTGGCGGTTCTCTACCTGGCCAGCAACGGACCACCACCGGCAACGGTGCGAGCGCTGGCCTGGACAACACTGCTCATCTGGCTGTTCATCCCCTGGGCCTGGTGGATCGACAAGCATCGCTATTACGCCGGCCGCATCACCTCGAATACCGGGCGCTGACGATCTTGGAGTACGAGGTGAACGGGTGACGACGTCGCTCGGCTCGCGGGCGGACCACATTACGCGGCTGACTCTGCGCAAGTGGATTCTCGGCACGCTGGCGGTGTCCTTCGCCGTGTTGTGCGTGGCGCTCGGCTTCTGGCAAATCAGCAGGCTGCACGGTCGCCAGCGCGCCAACGATCTTCTCTCTTCGCGCCGATTTGCTCCCGAGCTCGAGCTCGACGCGCTTCCGGCCGACACCGCCGCGGCGCACTTTCGCCGAGTGCACATCAAGGGCGTTTACGACCACGCGCAGGAAATCATTTACACCCTGCGCGGACGCAACGGGTCACCGGGAGTGAATATCCTCACCCCCGTGTTGCGGGCCGGAAAGGACACTGCCGTGCTCGTCAACCGCGGCTGGGTCTACTCGGGCGATGGCACGACGATCGACACTCAGCCGTGGCGCGAAGCCGATGCGATCGATGGCCATGGCTTCGTCGAGACGTTTCCGACACAGGGACCGTTCGCGCCGCCCAACCCGGCGCGCCCGCGATCTTTCCGCCGGCTCGACCGAGCCGAGCTGGTAAAGATCTTTCCGTACCCGATCGCGAACTATTACGTGGTGCTCACCGACTCGGCGACGTCGCCCAGCGCGCCGCCACGGGTTGAGCCGACACCACTGGACGAAGGGCCGCACCGCGCCTACGCCATACAGTGGTTTTCGTTTGCCGCGATCTCTATTATTGGATTAGTGATCTTCCTCAGGCGCACATGAGTGACACCGCTGGTGGAGCAGTAAGCGAGAAGGAGGCACGCGATGTAGCCGAAGCGGCGCGCGAGACCGAGTGGGCACATCCCAGCTTCGTGCGTGAGCTGTTCCTCGGAAGATTTCGGCTCGACCTCATCCACCCGCACCCGCCCGCGGACACCGCCGAAGAAGCGCGCGCCAAACCCTTCATGGACAAGCTGCGCGCGTTCATGGAGAAGGTCGATTCCGAGGAGATAGATCGCACCGGCGAGATTCCCGAGGCGACGGTGCAGGAGCTCCGCGATATGGGGGCTTTCGGCATCAAGATTCCCACGGAGTACGGCGGACTCGGCTTGTCGCAAATGAGCTACATCCGCGCGATCGAGATGGTGACGTCGAAGGACGGATCGCTTACCGCGCTTTTGTCGGCGGCTCAGTCCATCGGCGTTCCGCAACCGCTCAAGCTCTTCGGCACGGACGAGCAGAAGCGCAGGTATTTCCCGCGGCTCGCCAAGGGCGCGATCTCCGCATTCGCGTTGACGGAAGTCGATGCGGGATCCGATCCGGCCAACATGCGCTGCACTGCCACACCCACCGAGGATGGCAAGCACTTCATCATCAACGGCGAGAAGCTGTGGTGCACCAACGGCACCAGGGCCGAGCTGTTCGTGGTGATGGCGCGCACGCCCGACAAGGTGGTGGATGGAAAGGCACGCAAGCAGATCACGGCGTTCATCGTCGAGGCATCGATGCCCGGCGTCGAGGTCGTGCACCGGCTGCGATTCATGGGCCTCAAGGCGCTAGAGAATGGCGTCATTCGATTCGCCAACGTAAAGGTCCCGCGCGAGAACATTCTGTGGGAAGAAGGCAAGGGATTGAAGCTCGCGCTCATCACGCTGAACACGGGCCGTCTCACCATTCCGGCGGGATGCGCGGGAGCCGGCAAGCAGATGGTGTCGATCACCCGCAAATGGGCGAACGAGCGCGTGCAGTGGGGCCAGCCGATCGGCAAGCACGAGGCGGTGGCGCAGAAGATCACTCGCATGACGGCGTACACGTTTGCCATGGAAGCCGTCGCCGAGCTTTCGGCGGCGCTGTATGAGCAGGGGGGCTACGACATCAGGCTGGAGGCGGCGATCGCCAAGCTGTTCAACACCGAAGCTGGTTGGCGGATAATCGACGACACCATGCAGATCCGCGGCGGCCGTGGCTACGAGATGGCGGAGTCGCTGGCAAGGCGGGGCGAGCCGGCGATTCCCGTCGAGCGGGCGATGCGGGATTTCCGGATCAATCTGATCTTCGAGGGATCATCGGAGATCATGCGGTTGTTCATCGCCCGCGAGGCGGTTGATTACCACTTCAAGCTGGCGTTCAACATCGTCAACCCGGAGTCATCGCTCAAGGAGAAGCTGTCGGCGATGGCGAACGCAACTCCGTTCTACCTGACGTGGTATCCTTCGCGCTGGCTGAACGCGTCGCGCTTTCGCCGCTTCGGTGAATTCGGCAAGCTCGCCGGCCACGTCCGCTACATCGAGCGCACGACGCGACACCTCGGCCGCTCGATCTTCCACGCCATGGTGCGCTTCGGACCCAAGCTCGAGCGCAAGCAGATGGTATTGTTCCGCGCCGTCGACATCGGCGCCGAGCTCTTTGCGATGTCCGCGGCCTGCTCGCGCGCGCAGATGCTGGCGAAGCAGGGACGGAAGGAAGCGCTGACGCTCGCCGACGCGTTCTGCATCGAGGCGCGCGAGCGGATTCGAATCCACTTCGATCAGCTGTTCGGGCCCAACGATCCCGCTCTCTACAAGGTTGCGATGGAGGTGTTGCGCGGCGAGCACGCGTGGCTCGAGCAGGGGATCGTCTCCAGCGTCGCGCACCCCGACAAGTCGCGCCGGCCGTCAGCTCGCCCCGCGCCGCCGGCTGCTTCTTCAGTCAAGGTCGGAGCCTAGAGCATCGTCCCGCGAAGAATGAGAAGCGCGACGTAGAAGTAGATCGACAACCCGGTGACATCCACGAGCGTGGCCACGAATGGAGCGGACGCGCTGGCCGGATCGAATCCAAGCCGCTGCAAAATGAACGGCAGCATCGAGCCGGCGAGCGACCCGAACGTGACGACTCCCACGAGGGCGACGCCGATGGTGAGAGCGAGCAGGTTGGGATGCGGATAGTGGCCGATCCCCAGGTGCTCCCACAGCAGAATTCTGCCGATTCCCAGCATGCCGAGTATCGCGCCGAGCATCAGCCCCGACGGCAGCTCGCGCAGCGCGATCTTCCACCAGTCGCGGAGCTTGATCTCCCCGAGCGCCAGCGAGCGGATTATGAGAGATGTCGCCTGGGATCCGGAATTGCCGCCCGAGCTGATGATCAGTGGGACGAACAGGGCCAGGACCACCGCCTTCTCCAGCTCGCCCTGGAAGTGTCCCATCGCCGTCGTCGTGAGCATCTCGCTCAGAAAGAGCGCCGCCAGCCACGGTGCGCGCTTGCCGATCATCCTGAAAAAACCGATCTGGGTGTAGGGCATGTCCAGGGCTTCCATGCCGCCGAAGCGCTGCACGTCTTCGGTGTGCTCCTCCACTAGCGCGTCGATGACGTCGTCGACCGTGACGACTCCCTGGATCACGCCATTGTCGTCGACGACCGGCACGGCGACGAGGTCGTACTCGCGGGTGAGGCGGGCTACTTCCTCGCGATCGGCGGTGACGGGAACCGTCTGCACTTCCTCCCACGCAATGTCCCGCACCTTGCCGCCTTCGGGCGCGGCCAGCAGCTCGCGCAGCGACATCACCCCCTGCACCCGGCCGGCCGTGTCAGTCGTGTAGATGGTGTTCATCGCCTCGAGGCGCTCGGATCGGGCGATTCGACGAACCGCCGCCAATGCCTCGTCGACCGGCGTATCCTCGGAGACCGAAACGAACTCGGTGGTCATCAAGCCACCCGCCGAGGTCGGCTCGTAGGCGAGCAGCTTTTCCGTTTCGGCGCGCTCGGCGGCGGGGATCTCGGAGAGAATCTCCTCCGAGGTTTCCTCTTCGAGGCCCTCGAGGGTGTCGGCGCGATCGTCCGGCGTCATCTCGGTGACAAGCTCCGCCGCCTGGCGGGTGCTCATCTTCTCGAGGACTTCGGTGCGCAGCTCCTCGTTCAGGTACTCGAGCACATCGGCGGCGCGCTCCACCGCGAGCGCCGACAGGAATGGCGCGACCAGCTCTCGCGGCAGCGCCTGCGCGACGTCGGCGAGATCCTTGGCGTGGAGCTCCTCGGTCTCGGCGCCGATGGCGTCCGGATTTTCCTCGAGGAGCTCGACGATGTCGGGCGCCAGGAGCGCGCCGACAGTAGCTTCGCCGTCCTCGCTCACCGGGGCGTTGTGGGTCGGCGTCTTCACGGCGCCAGCGGCAGACTGCGGCGGTCGACTGTCCAGTCGGTGACTTCGTATCCCGCGACCGCGACCGCGTCGCGGATCTGCTCGGGCGTCACCCCTTTGTCGTGCTCGATCACCGCCCGGCCGATGGAGACGTCGGCCCGATTTATCCCCTCAACCCCGGCCAGCGAAGTGAACACCGCGCGAACGCAGTGCGCGCAGGACATGCCCGAGATCGAGACCGTGGTCTGCATGGGGCATAATATAGTAGTCCTGCTTTGGAGGCCTACTCGAGTCGATTCTTCGGTCTGGGAACGGGCGGAATCTTTTTCCTGGAGACGAACCGCGGCTCGAGCGCCGGCAGAAACTTGTCGTACCTCGAGCCGGGCTCCCACAGCACCCACCCGTCGTAGCCCGAGTCGTACACGGCGCGCTTCTGCTCCTCCAGCTCGTGCGCGCCGTATGGCGGCTTGCCGAGCGTGAAGGCCTGGAGCCAGGGGCGGATGTGCTCACCCGTGATGCCGAGCTTTTCGTCGCGCTCGCGGGCGCGCGAGATGGCGATGTGAATCACGTCGTACGGATCCGCGTTGGGATGCGGCAGCTGGAAGGAGCCGGGTGGATAGTGCGACGGATAAACCATCGGCAGCACCACATCGACTGACCTGGTGATCGGCTCCCACTGCTGGCCAACCTCGAGCGCGCCGCCGACGGTGGTGACGAGGCCGAAAATGTCGGCTGTCGTCCTGACTCCGAGCTTGGCAAAGCGCGCGCGGGCGGTGGTGAGGAAATCACGCAGCACTTCCGGCTTGTCGCGTCCACGCTTCTCGGGGAAAACCTGTGGGGGGAGGCTCTTGTAGGGCTCCGGGAATCTGATGTAATCGAACTGGATCTCGCCGAAGCCCATCTTGATGGCGTCTTCCGCGACGCGGAAGTTGTACTCCCAGATCGCATTGGCGTACGGATTCACCCACGTCTGGCCCTTCTTGTCGTGCCAGGCCGTGCCGTCCGCCTTTCGGATGGTGTGATCGGGATTGTTGCGCGCCGTCACCGAGTCCTTGAAGACCACGATGCGGGCGATGGGCAGAATCCCGTGAGCGCGGATGGTGTCGACGAGCGCGGCCAGGTGCGTGGCCTTTACCTGCGTGCCCTGGTTCTTGCGCACCATCGGATCGTCGGAGACGTAGTTCAGGCCGAACTCGTCCTTTACATCGATGACGAAGGCGTTGATCTCGGTCGAGTCGGCGATGCCGATGAGGTGCTTCATGCGCCGCGGGTTGGCGGCGAAGCGGAAGACGTAGAGTCCGCGCGCCGGCAGCGTGCCCTTGATCAGTGAATCGAGAACGGGCGGGGTCGGATGATGTCCAAGGACCACCGGCGGACGCGCCGCGTCGGTGTCGCTCGCCGTGGCAGTCGAGTTGGATGCCGTGAGGGCCGGCGCGTCGGCGACGGAGCTCGAGATGCCGTTGGTGACCTGCGCGGGCGACACCTGCAGATCGGGTGTTGCCGACTTGGCGGATGCTTCGTGGGTGCCGGTGCACGCCGACGCAAACGCGAGCGCACCGGCAGCGAGCGCGACGGTGATCTTCTGACTCATTGATTTACTTAGGATGGCTGGGAGGGACGGTGGAATCTAATAGGAATGACGGGCGGCATCGTTAAGACGCTCGACTGCCCCGAGAGTATTACCCGCCCGCGGAATTGGTCCGGCGGACGGGGCTGCAAGTAAACCCGATATATTTGGCAACGATGCGCTACACCCCTCTCGCGATTGTCGCTCTGGCCGGCGCCTGCGCGCTGCCGCCCCCGCCACCGCCGGTGGCGGAGTTTCTGGTTTCCGCTGGAGATCAGACCTATTGGGTTCGCAGCGACCGGACCGGCCTCAAGATCCGCGGCTCACCGCTCATCCTGGCGCGCAGCGGTGGCCGCTACTACGAGATCTTCGTCAGCGAGATCGATCGCTCCTTCCCGCGCGCGGTGCTCAGCGGAGAGCGCGTCTTTCGTCGTGAGCTGGCGAGCGGCGACTCCTCCATCATCTTCGACGACACCGCCATCGTCAGGATGTCGGTGGACTACCATCGCGATCACCCCGGGGCGCCCCTCCTCGGGCCCAACGACGATCCCGAGGACGACGTCGATGTCAGCGCCGTCGGCGAGACCGACATCCTCAACGTTCTCGGGCCGTACGTCGCCATCGAGCACCGTCTCTCGATCGAGCGCCCCGACGACCACGACCAGGACGACACCACCCGCGCCGTGATCGATCTGCGCAACGGCAAGCCCGTCGCGCTCGATCGCATGTTGCGGGATTCGACCGTCCGCGAGGCCGTCGGCGAGGGCGGGTTCGTGAATCGGCGCTGGCGCCACGACGGCTACGACGTGCTGTCGCACTACGACTCGGCGCAAAAAGCCAACGCGCTGTCGCTGCGCGATCGCCGTGGCCGGGAGTGGAAGCTCGGCTACGTCTCGTCGAGCTTCGTCCAGATATTCTGGCTGGACACGCCAAGGCTGGATCCGCAGACGAGACATGCGCTGGCGAGGGCGTTCAACGACGCGACCTCGTACGGCGAGCGGCTGCAGCAGGTGTCGCGGACGAAGCCGAGGCTGTCGAGTCACCCGTCGAGGGGAGGACGCCAGACGTGAGCAACGGACGCGAGGGGCGCGGGCGGCGGCCGGCGGGAAGCGGCCAGCGGAATGCGGGAAAGGCCAAGGGAAGCGAACCGACGCATTCACCCGCCGAGCGGAGAGATGGCGCGCGGGCCGTAAGCGAGACCCAGCACGACACGGCCCAGCTGATGATGCCGCAGCACGCGAACGTCCTCGGCCACGTCTTCGGCGGAGTGGTGCTGTCGATGATGGATACCACGGCGGCCGTGTCGGCCATCAGACACGCGCGTCTCGCATGCGTTACGGTGTCGGTGGACCGCGTCGATTTCCGCGAGCCCATCCACGTCGGCGACCTGGTGATCATGAAGTCGAGCGTCAACTACGTGGGCCGCACTTCGATGGAGGTCGGCGTGCGGGTAGAGACGGAGAATCTCGTCACCGGCGTCCGCCGCCACACCAACTCCTGCTACCTCACATTCGTCGCCGTCGATCGGAACGGCCGGCCTGTCCCCGTCCCCCCGCTGAGGCCGGAGACCGAAGACGAGATCAGGCGCTACGAGGCAGCCAAGCAAAGGCGCGAAAGGCGGCTGCAGGAGAGGATTTCCGAGGAAGGATCCCGACGTTGACCCGTCGGCTGGCTTGCCCTCGGACTACCATGAACCTACTGTAAGAGACATGGAAAAATCCTTCACCGTCGAAGAAGCGAATCGCACTCTGCCGCTGGTGAGCAGGATCGTCGAGGATCTGGTGCGAGATCATCGGGCGTGGGAGGAAAAAGTGCGGGAGTTCGAGCTAGCGACGGTTGGCTCGAGTCCCGAGCACCCCGACGTGATCGCCGAGCTGCTGCAGATGGAAGCGCAGCGACTGGCGCGGGAGATCGAGAGCTACATCGCGGAGCTGAGCGATCTTGGCGTCGTCTGCAAGGGGATGGACACCGGTCTCGTCGATTTCCCGGGTCGAATGGAAGGGCGCGATGTCTTCTTCTGCTGGAGGCTCGGCGAGTCGAGCGTGCAGTACTGGCACGAGGTCGACGCGGGCTTCATCGGACGCCAAAGGCTCCATCCCCTGGCACTGACATCACACTAGAAGAACATGGCGAGAGAGATCAGACCATTCCGGGGCCCCGACGGCACCAACTGGGGCGTCGAGGTGCAGGTGCCAGGCGCCAGCAACGCGATGATCGTATTTCATCATCCCGGCGGCAAGACCGCGCGACTCGACCGCTACGCCTGGGACATCTGGAACGGGCCCGAGTCGCGCAGCGTCACCTCGCGGGTGTCGACGGATAAGATCATGCAATCGCTCACCGACGAGAAGCTGCGACTGCTCTTTCGGCGTTCCATGCCGGTGTCGAACCAGCTGTCTCGCGTCGACCGGGCTTCTTAGGGCTGGTTGTTCGGGATCTCGGCGCGCGGTCAACTAATCGCCCGCCCCCGATTCGAACGGAACCTCGACTTCCAGTCCATCGCGTGCGATGATGGTCGCGGGAAAGATTTCCCGCGCCTCGCGCTCGAGATCCGAGGTGTCCCGCGAGTATCTGGCCGACACATGGGTGAGAATGAGCCGCTTGACGCCCGCTTTTGCCGCTACCTCGGCCGCTTCGCGGGCGGTCGAGTGGCCGGTTTCCAGGGCGCGCGGCGCTTCCTCGGTCGCAAACGTCGCTTCGTGAATGAGAACGTCTGCTCCGGCTGCCGCCGCGATCGTCCCCTCCGAGGGACGTGAGTCGCCGGTAAAAACCACTCGTCTCCCCGGCCGCGTCGGACCGACGAGCTCGGACGGCTCCACGGTGCGTCCGTCCGGAAGCTGCACCGCCTGCCCTTTGTGGATCTTTCCCCACAGCGGGCCTTCGGGTATGCCCATCTCGCGGGCCTTTTCCGGATTGAATCGTCCCAGCCGCGTCTCTTCGGCGATGTGATAGCCGATCGCGGTGCGGTCCCCGTGCTCCACCGCGAAAGGGATTACGGCGTAACCGCGTCTCTTTATCGGAGTGTCGGGCGTCAGCTCGAAGACCTTGATCTCGAAGTGCTGCTTCTCGCTTCCCAGCTTGATCGCCTGCCACAGCAATCGCTCCGAGCCCGGCGGTCCGTAAAGATTCATCGGCTCGGTGCGGCCCTGGAGCGCCAGAGTGCGCAGCAGTCCCGTCACGCCGAGCATGTGATCGGCGTGCATATGGGTGAAGAAAATGTCGGCGAGCCCGAACGTGATCCCGTAGCGCATCATCTGTCGCTGCGTCCCCTCGCCGCAATCGAACATCAGCGTCTCCCCTTCACGAATCACCGCGAGCGACGACACGTTGCGCTCAACAGTGGGGCGCGACGCCGATGTGCCGAGGAAGCGGAGGGTGAGCGACATGCGGGCGAAATATATCGTGGCCCTGAGAGCCGAGGGGAACGCGGCTTGCCTTCATATCGCGCAACGAAATCACGTTCGAGAGAGATCCAATGGCGACGCGAAGCAAAGGAAAACCGGGAGTCGGCGCGAAACGTGACGCGGTCCGCGCGCGCAGCAACGGCAACGGAAAAAACGGCGGTGGCGTTCGGCAGGAGGAGCTGCGCAGAGTGCGCGCGCATCCCAGGCCGCCGATGCCGAAGCAGCACCAGGAGTATCCGGGAATCGAAGCGAAGATTCATCCGCGGCCCCAGTTCAAGGCGCCGCTGTACAAGGGCGCCGACAAGCTGAAGGGAAAGGTTGCGCTCATCACCGGCGGTGACTCGGGCATCGGCCGGGCGGTGGCGGTGCTTTACGCGCGCGAAGGGGCGGACGTAGCAATCATGTTCCTCCCCGAAGAAGAGCGCGACGCCAACGAAACTCGCGACGCGATTGAGGCCGAGGGACGCCGGTCGCTATTGTTGCCGGGCGACATCACCGATCCGGACTACTGCGAGAGCTGCGTCGAGCAGGTCGTCAACGAGCTCGGATCGATCGACATCCTCGTCAACAACGCGGGATTCCAGAAGAATCAGGAGTCGATCGAGGACATCGACCTCGAGCAGCTCGAGCGCACATTCCGCACGAACTTCTTCGGCTACTTTTACATGGCGAAAGCAGCTGTGCCGCGAATGAAGAAGGGATCGTGCATCGTCAACACCGGCTCGATCACCGGACTCGAGGGCGAAAAGACCCTGCTCGACTACTCGGCGACCAAGGGCGCGATCCACGCCTTCACCAAATCCCTGGCGCAGAATCTCGTCGAGAAGGGAATCCGCGTGAACGCCGTCGCGCCCGGTCCCGTCTGGACTCCGCTCAACGTCCAGTCGAGCGATCCCGACCACGTCAGGGAATTTGGCCAGGATGTGGCGATGGGCAGGCCGGCCCAACCCGAGGAGCTCGCTCCTGCGTACGTTTTTCTGGCGTCGAACGCGGACTCGAGCTACATCAGCGGCGAGATCTTGCCCGTACTGGGCGGTGAAACGATTGCTGGGTGAAGAATCGATCCACGGACTTGTTACCTTAATCCC
>DASXGU010000074.1:0-11817 GCA_036488915.1 Gemmatimonadaceae bacterium
GCGTCTCCGAATGGCGCCGCTCCACGCGCTGCCCCCACAGCCGCTCCTGTCGCATCGAACTCCGACATTGCCGCTCCGGCCCCGGCGCCGAATAAGGTTGCGCCAACCGGAATTCCGACGCCGACTCTCGTTGCGGTGATCTGGGTGGTGGGCGCCCTTCTCGTGCTACTGCGTCTCGCAATCGGGACGTGGAGAGTGAACCAATTGGCGCGCGAAGGATTGCGTGTCGAGGACGGCACCTGGCTTTCCCTGACTCAGCGTCTCGCCAACCGATTGGGTGTCACGCGCCCACTCACCCTGCTCCGCGGCGAGCGGCTGGCCGTGCCGGTGACGTGGGGAGTCGTGTACCCAGCGGTGCTGCTGCCCCAGGATGCCGATGCCTGGACCGAGGAGCGTCGCCGCTTCGTGCTGGTGCACGAGATGGCGCACATCAAGCGCTTCGACGCGCTCACCCAGCTCGTCGCTCAGATCGCTGTTGGCGTCTTCTGGTTCGATCCCCTCGTCTGGCTCGCCGCGCACCGCATGCGCGTCGAGCGCGAGCACGCCTGCGACGATTACGTGCTGCGCGACGGCACCACTCCATCGCTCTACGCCGGCGAGCTCCTGGAGATGGTGCGCTCCATCGGCACTCCATCCCACGACCGTGCCGCGCCGGCGTTCGCGGCGCTGGCCATGGCGCGCCGCTCGGAGTTCGAGGGCAGAATGCTGGCGATTCTCGACCCGCGACTCGATCGCCACACCTTACACAGAAGAGGGACGTTCATGACCGCAGCTGCTCTGGCAATCCTGGTATTTCCGCTCGCCGCGCTCCGGCCGTACCAGAAGCCCGCGGCGCCGGGCGACGATCTCCCGCAATCCTTCAAGATTTCGTTCAGCGACGCGGGGACACAGCGCTCCGTGATGGGCCTCGCGACTGCCCAGTCCGCCAAATCGGCGCAACCCGCGACGAGCGGCACCCAGGCAGCGATCGCGCTGGCGTGGTCGTGCGACACTTATCGCGGAACGTCGACCGGCTCATCGACGCACATCAACGTCAATGACAGCGGCGCCAACCAGATCATCCAGTACATGACGTACTCGGACGGCCGCTGCTCCGAGGCGACGGTGGTCGGTCCGGCAAAGTTCTCATCCGACGAGACACACATCGCCGAGCTGTCGCCGGGAGGGTTCGCGCGTTTTCGCGAGCGCGCCCCCGACGCCGATCGCGCGCTGTCCGTGGTTCCGGCCGGTGACGGATCGCTGGGCTACACCGCTACGGTGAACGGCAAAACGGTGGCGTTCGATGCGACGATGCAAACGTGGCTGGCCCGCTTCCTCCCACAGGTGTTGCGAGAGGCGGGGATCAACGTTCCCGAGCGTGTGGCGAGATTGCGCGCTTCCGGCGGCGTCACCGCCGTGCTTCGCGAGATCAGTCAGATCCACAGCAGCAGCTCGAAGCGCGCCCACTACGAGGCTCTTCTCAAGAGCGGGCATCTGTCCGACGCCGATGGGGAGCGCATCGCCGCGCAGGTCGCCGGCGATTTGGTGGGGAGCTCGGGTGATCTCAGCTCGATCATCCAGCAGCTGCCTCGTGGCTCCCTCCACAGCAACGGATCGCGCCAGGCAATCGCCACCGCGATCTCCCACATCGCGTCCAGCGGCGACAAGGCGAGCACGCTCGAGCAGCTGGCTCCGACCGCCGATCCGGAGATGCTGCTCATCCTCGCCAAGGCCGCCGAGACCCTGCCTTCCAGCGGGGACAAGGCGAATTTCCTGATTGCCACCGCCGCCGAATACCTGACGCCTCGGAATGACGCGCTACGCAACGCGTTTTTCAGGACCGCGTCGACAATTCCATCGAGCGGCGACATGGCCAATGTCCTGCTCGCGTCGATCCCGTATGGACACGCTGACGCCGAGATTCCGCTTGCAGTGGTCGAGGTATCGAAGAGTGTTGCATCCAGCGGCGACGCCGCCAACGTGCTCATCGACCTCGTGTCGCAGCGCGTGCTCCAGCCGTCGACCGCTCGCGCCACTCTGGCGGCGATTCAGCGAACGCTCACGATGGGATCGAGCGGAGATCGCGCCAACGTACTGATCGAGATCGCCAACGCCAACATTCTGACCACTACCGAGCTGCGCCAGGCATACGTTCAAGCGGCAATGGCATTGCCGTCCGCGGGGGACAGGGACAACGCGCTCACAGCTGTAGCCAAGCGATAACCGAAGCCCCAATGACACTTTTCGGAGATTTGTCATGATCCTAAGTGCTAGAAAACTAGCAGTCGCGTTGACGACGATTTTCGCCGCCACCGCGCTCGCGCAGGGGAGTGCCGTGCCGCCCGACGGAGCGCCGGTCTCCACCGCGGTTCCAGTGCCCGCCAAAGGCGCCGCGGCGATTGCCACGGCAAGCGTCGCCGAGCGCCCCCCGGTGATCGACGGACGTGACGATGACCCCTCGTGGCGCGGCGCTACGGTCATCACCGGCTTCCGGGTCTTCGATCCCAAAGAGGATGGTGACCCGAGCTTTCCCACCGAGGTAAGAATTACCTACGACGCCGCCAATCTCTACGTCTTTGCGCGCATGTTCGATCCCCACCCGGACAGCATTCTGCCGCTGCTGTCCCGGCGCGACGTGAAGACGCAGAGCGAACAGATCAAGCTGATGATCGACTCTTACCACGACCGCCGCACCGGCTACGAGTTTGCCGTCAATCCGGCCGGCGTGAAGCGCGACTACTACACCTACGACGACGGTCGCGAAGATGCCACGTGGGACGCCGTGTGGGACGTCGCAACGCGAATCGACTCCGTCGGCTGGACGGCTGAATTCCGCATTCCACTCAGCCAGCTGCGTTATCCACGCGCCAGAGAGAACACCTTCGGCCTGATGATCATGCGGGACATCGTTCGCACCAGCGAGCGAGACAGCTGGCCAGTGTATCGCCGATCGAAGAGCGGGCTCGCTTCGCAATTCGGCGAGCTGACTGGCCTCCACGGCCTCGGCTCTCCGCACCGGGTCGAGGTCGCGCCTTACGTGGTCACGAAGAACGTCAGCAGCCCGGTGGCAAATGGGTTCGATCGCGCCCAGAAGCTGACCGTCGGCGGAGATCTGAAATACGGCCTGACTTCCAACCTGACTCTCGACGCGACCGTGAATCCCGATTTTGGCCAGGTCGAAGCGGATCCGGCGCAGCTCAATCTCACGGCGTTCGAAACGTTTCTCGCCGAGCAGCGGCCGTTCTTCCTCGAGGGGACGGGCATATTCGCCTTCAACCGCGACGGCTCGCGGATGTTTTATTCGCGCCGCATCGGCCGTGCGCCTCAGCTGTCGGGCCTCGTCGCCGATCCAGGCGCCGACATTCCAGCAGCAACCCCCATCGCCGGAGCCGGAAAGCTCACCGGCAGGTTGGCAACCGGCACATCGATCGGCGCGCTGTTCGCGTTGACCGAGCGGCAGACGATCGGACAGACGATGATCGAGCCGCAGACCGGGTACGCGGTTCTCCGCGCCTCGCAGGATTTCAGGAACGGCGAGTCCGGCGTCGGGACCATGCTCACGCTCGTTCAACGCCAGCTCGACGGGTCATCTGCATCGTTCCTGCGTCGGGAAGCGGTCACAGGCGGCGTAGACATGCGGCACCGTTTCGATCAGGGCCGCTATAGCCTGACCGCATCGCTTGCCGCCAGCACAGTGCGCGGCACCGCCGCGGCTATCGACGCGACCCAGCGCGACGCCGTCCATTACTACAACCGCCCGGACGCCGGGCTTCCGTATGATTCCACGAGGACTTCACTCTCCGGCACCGATCTGCAGATCAAGGGCGACAAGGTCTCGGGTGCGTTCACGTACGGTGCGTCTTACGAAAACCTCTCGCCCGGATTCGAGACCAACGACATCGGATTCCTTGCCCAGGCCGATCAGCAGGTGGCCCAGGTCTACGCCCAGCTGCAGAGCAGCGCTCCGCGCGCATTCTGGCGAAACGCGTCGGCACAGCTCAATCAGTACAACGAGTTCGCGTCCAGCGGCCTTCCGAGGACGAACTTCACCGAGCTGGATCTGTACAGCGAGTTTCTCAACCGCATGACGCTGGCGGTGAGCATGTGGGCGGACAACGTCTTCGCCGCATACTGCGACCGCTGCGCTCGCGGCGGCCCGGCGGTCCGCAGCTCACCGGATGCGAACATCCTGATAAACCTGGGCGCCGATCCGCGGCCGAAAGTGGTGCCATCTCTGGCAGCGATTTACAGCATCGGTGACGATGGCAACTCCATCCTGTGGCGAGTGCGCCCGTACGTGACGGTGCGAGCCCGGAGCAATCTCAGCTGGGAGCTTGGCACCAGATATCAGCGAAATCGCAACGACACCCAGTGGTACGCCAATCTCGGCGTGATCGGAAGCGACACAACCCACTATCTCTTCGCTCATCTCGACCAGCAGCTACTGAGCTTCACCAGCCGGCTCGACTACACCGCCACGACTGCTCTCTCGGTCCAGCTCTACGCCGAGCCGTTTCTCACCACCGGCCGCTATATCCGGCCACGCGAGCTCGCGTCGCCGCTTGCGGCGGCTTACGACGATCGCTATCGGGCGTACCCTATCTCCACGGAGGATGCGTCGTTCAACTTGAAGCAGCTGCACACCAGTGCGGTGGTGCGGTGGGAGTACCGGCCCGGATCCGCCGTCTTCATCGTCTGGACCCAGGGCCGGGATCAGGAAGACAGAAACCTCGGATCGTTCAAGCCCGTTCGCGATTTTGGCGATCTCTTCGCAGCGAGGCCGGACAACACTTTACTGGTGAAAGCGTCCTACTGGCTCAACTTCTGATTTCCACTTCCCCGTCTACGAGAACTGGGCGAAGCCCACTGTATTCCCGCCCGGCTCCCTCACGTAAAGCTCCGTGCTGCCGTAAAACGTTTCGTGACGCGCCTTGACGACGGGAACGCCGGAGAGCGCTTTCTCTACCGTATCGAGATCGGCGACGGTGATGAACAACGCCACCGAATGGCCGGTGAGGTCGTGGGCTGAGCCCGGCTGTTCGCTGATGACACTCGCCCGCGTCTGATACATGATCTCGATCGGACCCTGCTGGACGCTCGCGAAGATCAGCTTTCCCTTGTCATCCGGAACCTTATTGGTGAGGTCGAAGCCGAGCCGGTCGGTCCAGAATTTCACGCAAGGCTCGACCTCGTCGACGATCAGGACTGGAGTGAGCTGTTTCAGTCCAGGCGTGCCCGAATCAGTCTTGCCGTCAGCCATCGTCCATCCTTTGGTCGGGACATCACCATAACAAAAAAACGGCCGGCCTGCGAGGCCGGCCGTTCACCTGGTACCAGTTTTCAGGACTGGGGAGTAGAGCCGCCCATATTGGCGTCGAAGCCGGGGCGGAAAACGCCACAGATCACGCCCAGGATCCCGAAGTCCATCCCCGGCTGAACCGGGATGTCGCGGTCGGCCGGATTCGCGGCTTCGAGAACGACCGAGCCCCCGCGACGCGCGTAGGTCTTGACGGTGGCCTCTTCGCCGAGCCGCGCCGCTACGATATCCTGATCGTGCGGCTCCTGTTTCGGATTGACCATCACATAGTCGCCATCGTTGATGCAGCGGCCGACCATGCTGTCGCCCTTTACTTTCAGGAAGAACGCTTCATCGGTCGGCACGAAACGGCGGTCGATGGTGATGAAGCCATGGCGATGCTCCGGTAGGAGCGCCGGCTCGCCGGCGTGGATCTTTCCGTAGAAAGGAACCGGCTGCGTCCGCATCACGGCGCCGAAGCCAAGAAGATTGACGCCGCGCGAGCGCGCGGGATCTCTCTCTATATATCCTTTTTTCGCGAGCGACTGCAGTAGATCAGACACGGTCTTCGTCGACTTGATCTTGAACTGCTTGCCGATGTCGCGGATGCTCGGCTGGTACGTGTTCTCGGCGGTGAAGTCGAGAAGATAGTGATATACCGAGCTCTCAAGCTTGGTTAACTGCTCGGCCATCTTGCGTCCCTGGATAGGCGGGACCGGCGTATTGCTGCCCCGCGTCAGTAGGTAATTTGTGTACGAAGCGGTAACTGGTCAACCGTTTCTTGAACTCGCAAACGTGATCATGCTCCCAGGACGGCGAGCGCCTTATCGAGTCGCTTGAGAGCCAGTTCGCGTCCCATCTGCAACAGCATCTCGAATATGCCCGGGCTCACGCTCATCCCAGTGAGCGCAACTCTAAGCGGCTGAAAGACTTTGCCCGCCGATATGCCCCGACTATCGGCAAGCGACCGTAGAGCTGGCTCGAGCCCCTCGGCGGTCCAGGACCCAACTCCGGAAAGTGTCTCCCGAGTCGCCTTCAGGATTGCAGCTGACTCAGCCGGATCCTTCCAGTTCTTGGCGACGGCAGCGGGGTCGTAGTCGATGTCCTCCAGGAAATACGGCCCCGCCTGGCGGACGATGTCGTCGATGGTGCGGGAGCGAATGCGCAGGAGATCGAGAAGGCGCAGATACCAGTCGCGCCGATCGATCAGCTGCTCCTCGGTCGCCAGTCGGGCCGTGACGATGGCCGGCGTCACGCGCGGCTCGAGCTCCTCGAGCGGAATCATCGACAGGTGTTGGCCGTTCATCCATTCCAGCTTTTTCGGATCGAAGATGGCGGCCTTCTTCTGCAAGCCGTCGACGCTGAACAGCTCGATCATCTCCTCGAGCGTCATGACTTCCCGATCGCCTCCCGGCGACCAGCCGAGCAGCGCCAGGAAATTGAGCATCGCTCCCGGAAGCAGGCCGTAGTGCTGGTAGTCGCCGACGGCCGTCGCTCCGTGTCGCTTGCTGAGCTTTTTTCCGTCCAGTCCGTGGATCATCGGCAAGTGCGAAAAAACCGGGAGCTCGGCGCCGAGGGCGCGATAGAGCAGAATCTGCTTGGGGGTGTTGGAGATATGATCGTCGCCGCGCATCACCACCGTGATGCCCATCGCGATGTCGTCGGAGACGACCGCGAGATTGTAGATGGGTGTGGCATCGGAGCGGAGGATGACGAAATCCTCGATGTCCTTGTTCGGGAACGCAATGCGGCCGTGGACCATGTCGTCCCAATCGGTCGTGCCCTCCGGAACACGAAAGCGCACGACGAAAGGCGTTCCGGCGGCGACTCTGCGCTCCACTTCCTCCGGCGAAAGCCGATCACAGCGGCGATCGTACTTGAACGCCTCCTTACGTGCCTCGGCCTCGCGACGACGCTCGTCGAGCTCGGCCGGCGTGCAGAAGCAGCGATATGCCGCACCGGTCTCGAGAAGACGGTTTGCATCGGCCTGGTGCCGCGTGAGGTTGGCGCCCTGATAGACGACGCCATTGTCCCACGTCAGGCCGAGCCACTCCAGACCCTCGAAGATGGCGCGGGTGCTCTCGTCGGTGCTCCGCGCCTTGTCGGTGTCCTCGATACGGAGGAGGAACTCACCGCCGAACTTCCTGGCGTAAAGCCAGTTGAAGAGGGCAGTGCGCGCGCCGCCCACGTGCAAGTAGCCCGTCGGTGAAGGAGCGAAGCGGAGCCGCGGCGTTGTCCCGTTGGTCATGACGAAATCGGTAATGAAAAGCGGGCCCACACTGGACGCGCGGACCCGCCGAGCGGAGAGAGAGGGATTCGAACCCTCGATACGCGTTTCCACGTATGCCGGTTTAGCAAACCGGTGCCTTCAGCCTCTCGGCCATCTCTCCGGGAGAGTCTCGGAAGTTATTGGCGGCTGCCGGGTTCTACAAGCGCGAGAAAGCGTTGCGCGGGAAGCGCGAAGCGGAAGTCAGCGAGTGCTGGCGAAACATTCCCGCGGCATGCATCCATTGGGCACGTGCATTGGTCGGAGATGGCGATGATTTCTTCCAACCCAACAAAAACCGTGGCGCTGATTGCAGCGGTACCAATTATCGCTGCCATAGCCGCGCCCATGATGGTCGTCGAGTACAGAATTCCGCGCGACCAGGCATTTCCGCACGATCCGGCCGTGGGAAGAGATGGCATCGTCTGGTACACCGACCAGGCCAACAGCTTCATCGGGCGACTCGATCCGGCATCAGGTAAGATCACCGACTTCGCCACTCCGACGCCGCAATCGGGGCCGCACGGCATCGTCGTCGCTCCTGACGGCGGTGTCTGGTACACCGCGCAGAGAATTGGGAAGATCGGCCGGCTCGATCCCGCGACGGGACGAATCAGGGAATTCTCGCTGCCTGCCGAAGCCCGTGATCCACACACCCCGCTCATAAGGGATGGGATGGTCTGGTTCACCGTTCAGCAGAGCAATCTGTACGGACGATTGAACCCGGCCACGAGCGAGGCAAAGGTGTGGAGGGTTGCTACAATGGGCGCACTGCCGTATGGGATGGTGAACGCGCCGGACGGCTCCATCTGGGTCGCGCTCTTCGGCACCAACAAGTTGGGCCACATCGACGCGACGACGGGGGCGATGCGGGAAATCACCTTGCCGGCGACGGGCGCCCGTCCGCGGCGCCTCGTCGTCGACGCGACCGGTCTGGTCTGGTACAGCGACTTCGCTCGCGGATATCTGGGCTCGTACAATCCGAGATCGGGCTCCTTCCGCGAATGGTTGTCGCCCGGAGGCGCGAGCTCGGCACCGTACGGAATCGCCGTCGGGCCCGACGGCAGAATCTTCTACGACGAGGCGCGGTCGGGGACGATTGTCGCATTCAATCCGAGGACGCAGAAGATGGAGACGGCGAGAATTCCGACGCCAGGCTCGATCGTGCGCAACATGTCTGTCGACAGCACACGAAACCGCTTGTGGCTGGCGCTGAGTGGCACGGGCCGACTGGGGAAAGTCGACATCAAGTAATTGCCCGCACCGTTCCCCGCGAATAGTTTGGCCGTTCCCCCTTGAAATCCCGACGGCCCTCAAAGAGAAAAAAATGAGAGAATCTGCTCGTCCCGGAGTACTCGCCCTCTCGTTCTTGCTGGCGATCGCTCCCGTGACCGCGTTTGCACAGGAGGCGTCGGCACCGGCAGCGGCCGGATCGCTCACGCTTCCGCCGAGTGCTACGCGTCCGGGGCGCGATCCGAATCAGCCCATCGACGAGGATTACACGAGGAAAATCCGGGAATACACTACCGAGCCGTTCTTCCTCTCGCCGCTGGTCGATTACCTCCCGGCCTCGTCGACGGTGCCGACCCCCAAGGTCGTGCTCGGCGACATCGCCGGAGCCCGCAACAATCTTCCGTACTCGAAGGACGTTTACGCCTACATGCGGCTCCTCGCCAAGGCGACCCCGCGCGTTCGCGTCTGGTCGATCGGTACGACCGAGGAAGGCAGGGAGATGATCGCGGTGGCAGTGGCTTCTGATTCACTGATGGCCAACCTCGACGCCAACAGGGCCAACCTCGCCAGGCTCGCCGATCCGCGGTCGATCAACATGAACGACGCCGAGGCGGCACGTCTCGTGTCGCAGACGACGCCGGTCTATTACATCACCGGCACCATCCACTCGACGGAGTCGGGTGCTCCGACGGCGTTGATGGAGCTCGCCTATCGCCTCGCCGTCGACGAAAGCCCGTACATCAAGAACATCCGCGACCATCTCATCACGCTGATCACGCCGATCGTCGAAGTAGACGGGCGCGATCGAATGGTGGATCTCTTTCGCTGGAAGATGGCGCATCCGGGTGAGACCGCGCCGCCCCTTTTGTACTGGGGCCACTATGTCGCGCACGACAACAATCGCGATGCGATGGGCCTTACGCTCAAGCTGTCGCAGAACGTTCTCGACACGTATCTCGACTGGAAAGCCCAGGTTCTTCACGATCTCCACGAGTCGGTGCCATACCTGTACGACAACACCGTCGGCGATGGACCCTACAACGCCTGGCTGGATCCGCTGCTCACCAACGAGTGGCAGATGCTCGGCTGGAACAACGTCCAGGAGATGACGCGCCTCGGTATGCCCGGAGTCTTCACTCACGGAGACTTCGATACCTGGTCCCCCGGCTATTTGATGTTCATGGCGGCGACCCACAACGGCATCAGTCGCCTGTACGAGACCTTCGGGAATGGCGGCACGGCGGAGACCCTCGAGCGGACGCTATCGCCGACCGAGACGTCCCGAACATGGTACCGGCAGAATCCGCCCCTGCCCAAAGTGAAGTGGTCGCTGCGCAACAACAACAACTACGAGGAGACGGGGCTTCTGGTCTCGCTCAGCTACTTCGCCAACAATCGGCAGCTGTTTCTCGAGAACTTTTACGAGAAGAGCAAGCGATCGATCACGAAGCCCCGGGTGGAGGGGCCCGCTGCCTACATTCTTCCCGCGGACGATCGAAGGCTGGGTGCGCAGGCGGACCTGCTGCGAGTTCTGCAGAAACAGCACGTCGAGATCTCGCGCGCCACCGCTCCTTTCACCGCGCTGGTTCCCATTCCGCGGCAGCGCTCGAGCGCGACCGGCTCGAGCAGGTCGGCTGACAGTACCAGACGGGCCGACAGCACGCGTGCCAACGACAGCTCGCGCGCGGGCGAGGCGGCCCGGCAGTCTCCGCCGACGAATGCATTCGACACGCTTCCGCTCTCCGCCCAGCGAACCGAATCGCGTCAATTCCCGGCGGGCAGCTACATCATCCGCATGGACCAGCCGTATTCGCGCATTGCCGATGCGCTCCTCGACTACCAGTACTGGAGTCCCAGCGATCCACAGCGCACGCCGTATGACGACACCGGCTGGACCTTCCCCGAAAGCTTCGCGGTGAAAGCGGTCCGCGTAACGGATCCGAAGGTGCTTTCGGTACCGATGGAGACCGTGACGGGCACCATCACAGCGCCGGGCGGCGTTGTCGGCAGCGGCGATGTCTTCGCCATCAACAACAACGCCGATAACGCGCTGGCAACGCTGCGCTATCGGTTCAGGGATGCCGACTTCCAGGTTGCCGAGCAGCCCTTCGACGCCGCGGGGCAGAAGTTCGCGCGCGGATCGTTCATCGTGCGTCGAGCTTCGGTGGCGGAGCTGGACAGGGCGACTCGTGAGCTTGGATTGAGGGCCTTCGCCGTCGCCACGGCGCCGTCGGTCGCCACGCATCCCGCTCGTGCGCCCCGCGTTGCCATCATGCATGACTGGATCAGCACCCAGACCGAAGGCTGGTGGAGGCAGGCGTTCGATCTCCTGAAGGTGCCCTATTCCTACATCAGCGTTCAGGATGCGGCGAAGGATCCGAATCTCAGGGCGAAGTACGACGTGATCGTGTTTCCGCCGGCTGGTGGAAATCCACAAACGATCGTTGCGGGGCTGCCGATGTGGCGGAATCCAATGCCGTGGAAGAAGACGGAGCTCACGCCCAACATGACGGTCGATCAGACCGACGATATTCGTCCGGGTCTGGGGCTCGCGGGAGTGGAGAATCTCGACAGCTTCGTGAAGAATGGCGGAGTTCTTCTCACCGTCGAGAACACCGCCGAGACGGCAGTGGCGTTTGGGCTGGCCAGCGGCGTGTCGCTCAATCATCCGCCGAGACTGCACGTCGTGGGAAGCTTGCTGCGGACGCGGATAGTCGACGACGGCAGTCCTCTCGCCTATGGATTGCGCGACAGTCTCGCGGTCTACAGTGACGACGGATCCAGCTTCAGCATCACGAACGTTCTCGGCACCCGCGGCGGACGATTCGCCGACTCGGCGACCGCCCGCGCCACGGGGCGCGGCACCGCCGACGAGGCCGACGTCCCTCAGGGGAGAGCTCCGCTCGATCCGCAGCATGACGTGGCACAGCGCCGGCCGGTGCAGCCCTGGCAGGCGGCACCAGTCACCGACGAGCAGCTGCGGAATCCGCTCGCCGTGATTCCACCCGCGCTTCGCCCGCGCGTGGTGCTCCGATTCGCCGAT
>DASXGU010000157.1:0-5152 GCA_036488915.1 Gemmatimonadaceae bacterium
CACTTCTTCGGCCGAGGAGCTGTAGCCCTGGGTCAGGAACGCCATCGCCTTGGCGACCCGGGAGGGGGTCTTGAGCAGGCCCTCCCGCTCCGGATCCTCGCCAACGAGCTCGAGCTCGCGGCGAATGAGCTCCTCGAATTCCCCGCTACCCCGGGGTGCGGCGGGTTCTGAAATCTCGTCGGCACGAAAGAGACGCGTTGCCACGGCTAGACCTCCGCCGGTGCAACGGTGACGTGCGATGGAGCCTTGAGCACCAGCTCCCTCTCGAGCTCGACCTCGGTCTTCAGATTTTCCCTGTCTCTATTGATCGTCGCCATTGCTCTGCGTTTTCCATCCTTCAGGTAAGAGACGGCGCAGTCCATTTTCATAACGTCTCCGTCGATTCGCGTTTCATCCCAGCGATCGGCGTGACCGATGTATTGAATGGACAGCGTGTCGTAGTGATTGCTCCAGAAGAACGGGATGTCGTCAAAGCGGTCGCGGTGACCGAGCATGTTGAGCGCGGCGACCTGTCCCTGGCGCTCGGCGACCACCCAGTGCTCGATGCGGAGACGCGCATCGGAGTACGCGTCGGGCCAGCGAGCTACGTCGCCGGCAGCGTAGATCCCGGCGACACTCGTCTCGAGGAATTCGTTCACGGCCACGCCGTTGTCGAGCATCAGTCCGGCGGACTCCGCCAGACGGAGGTTGGGGCGCACACCCACACCTGCAACGACGATGTCCGCCTCGACGCGACTGCCATCGTCGAGAACGACGCTCTTGTCGTCTATCGACTGGACCTTGCGTCCCAGGCGGAAAGTCACGCCTCGCTGCTCGTGAACCTGCTGAATCAGCGTGCCGAGATCCGCACCCAGAACCCGAGCCAATGGCAGCGGCTCCGGCGCGACGACGCTTACCCGCAGACCCCGGGTTCTGAGAGAGGCAGCGACCTCCAGTCCGATGAAGCTGGCACCGATGATCGCCGCGCTGCCGGCGCCCTCGAGACTGGCGATGATGTCCCGACAATCCTTCAGCGTGCGCAGGTACATCACTCGCTCGCCGCCGGGAACGTCGAGACGGATCGGGGATCCTCCCGTGGCAAAAAGGAGAGAGCCGTAGGAGCAGCTATCGCCGTTGCCGAGAGCGAGGGTCTTCGACTTGACGTCGATTCCGGTGACCTCGACCCCCGAGAGGATCTCGATGTGCTGGGCCTCGTAGAAATCCGGAGGATGCAGGGGAAGCCACTCTTCGGGAGCGTTTCCCGCCAGGTAGTCCTTCGAAAGGTTGGGCCGGTCATAGGGAGCGTCGCGATCCGAATCGATCATGGTAATCGGGCCGCGGTACGCCTCGCGCCGAAGCATCTCAGCGCAGGCATTGCCGGCGGCTCCGGCTCCGATGATTACCACGGAGCTCGGCCCGCTGATCGGGTGAGGCTCGAAGAGCACGCGATCCGGGGCGCGCGAGCAGCGTGCGCGGTGGGACTCGCCCTTGAGATGTCCGCGGTCGCGCTTGCGCACTACGCGAACGATGTCGTTCTCGACTGCTACGTCGTATGACGGCAGATCATTGAGAGCCGGCGCGCGCGAAGCCGCCCCGTTGTGGAGCTCGAAGCAGGCGTGATGCCAGGGACACCGGATGGTCTCGCTGACGACGATGCCCTGATCCAGCGGAGCGCCGTAGTGCGAGCACTTCGCGCCAATGGCGAACCAGTTGGGCTCCACGTGAACGAGGAGAACCGGCTCGCCAAAGGCGTGACCGGCGATGAGCTGGCCGGCGTCGACAGTGCCAATCTCCACGCCCCGGACCAGGTCCGGTCCGGTCAGCTCATCGCCGTTCGAGGTCACTTCTGTTGATTGAGAAGATTCTGCGCAGCGTCACGGTGGGCGACGAACGCCGGCGCGACCTTGGCGACCAGATCCTTCAGCTGGGGATTCTGGATCGCCGGCATCAGGGTCTTGGTGACCGCGTCGATGACCGCGTTGTGGTAGTCGACTTCGTGCTGGAGAAAGGCGCGATCGAAGCTCTTCCCCTTCAGGCTGCGGAGCGATCTCATTGTTTCAACGTGAGCTTTTGCCAGGGCGAAATCCTTTGGCGGAGTCGGCGTGACGCCGAGCGATTTGGCGAGATCGCGGCCCTGCTGCCGGACGCTGCGATGGTCGCGGGCGAACATGGCGGCCAGATCGCGTACTGCCTTGGTAGAGCCTTTTTTCATAGCGAGGGACGCCGTTTCGACATCGAAGGTGTTGGCCGCATCGAATATCGCGACAATCGTCGGGTCATCGAGCTTGGCCGCTGACTGGGCCCGGACAGTGGTGGCTGAGCCGAGCGAGGCGGCCAGCAGAGCGAGGGCACCGATAGTAACAATACTGCGGTTCTGCGCGATCATCTAAATCCTCCGAAAATGGACCGGGTGTGTCAGTGAGCTTCCCCCCGACATTAGGGGGGCCGAGGAGATATGTCAAGGTTTGCTTTGACTTATGCGGTAGCCAGCGTTAGAATTCAGGGAAATGACTGATAAGCGACGACCACTGACTGGCGCCCGCGCCGACGGAACGCGGTCCCGCGTCCTCGCGCTTCTCAGGGAGGGGGCGTGGACTGTGGACGATCTCGCCGCCCGTCTGACGCTTACCGACAACGCCGTCCGGTTTCACCTCGACGCGCTCGAGCGGGACGGGGTGGTCCTCAAGGAGGGCCTGCGACGCACTGGAGGCGCTGGCCAGCCGGCGATGCTTTACTCGCTGACGGCCACCGGTGAGGAGGCGTTCTCCCGTGCCTATGCTCCGGTGCTCATCGCATCGCTTGCCGAGCTCCGGGAGCAGATGTCGGTCTCACAGCTGCTGGCATTCCTGAAGCGCGTCGGTCGGCGTTTGGCGACCCACCGATCGCGTCCCGGCGCTTCCCTCCTTTCCCGCGCTCAGGAAGCTTCGGGGTTGCTCAACGCCCTCGGCGGGGTGACCGAGGTAGAGAAGTCTGGCGACGATCTCTTCATCGTCGGCAAGGCGTGTCCGCTCTCACGAGCGGTCGACGCCGACCATTGTGTATGCGCGGCGGTGACTGCGCTGGTCGCGGAAGTGGCCGGCGCCGAAGTGACAGAGCGCTGCGACCGCTCAGGGCGTCCGAAATGCTGCTTCGAGATTTCCTCGAGCAACAAGCCCCGAGCGGTCACTCACGCCTGATCCGTCGGTCCTTACTGGACCGTGATCGACCCCGTCATCGCTGCCCCGTGCACCGAGCAGTGATAGCTATAGACGCCCGGAGTGGTGAACGTCCGGGCGTAAGTGCCCTGATCCTGCAGCGGTGAGGTAGTGCCGTCGTCGAAGGTGACGCTGTGGCTGACGCAGGTCTGCCCGTTGTAGGCATCTCCGGTGCACGAATTCCACGCCCACTTCACTTCGCTCCCGGCGGTCACCGTCTTGGTGCCGGGGCTGAAGGCGTCGTTGGTGACGGAGATTCCGTCGGCGGGCGGTGGGGTGTTGACCTTGATCGGGCCAGTCGATGTATCGCCCCCGCCACCACTTCCACCGCAAGCGCAAAGCGACGCAACTGCCAATGCGACAAAAACAGACTTCATGGTAAAACGCCTCCCGGCGAACATGTTCTCGGGGACGCTATCTACCGGCGAGCGACGCAACAAGCATTTTGGCGGGACTGAGCGGTGAATGGCTACAAACAGGCGGCGAGTGCCGCTATCGCTCGATGTCTAGGCCGCGTCGTGGATGGTTTTGAGCTCGAGGATTTTCAGGCGGCGGGTCATCGCCGGGAGCTTGAGGACCACCGTCTCGCCTACGCTGCGCCCCACCAATGTTCTGCCGATCGGCGAAGACATGCTGACGTGTCCCTCTTCGAACTCCACCGAATCGCCGAACACCAGGCTGTAGCTCTCGCGCTCGCCGGTCTTCTCGTCCTGAACGACCACCTGTGAGCCGAGTCCGACCTTGTCCGAAGGAATCTGGGACACGTCGATCTGGGACAGCTTGCTCAGGCGCTGGCGCAGCTGACCCAGGCGAGCCTGCACGAACTGCTGGCGCTCGAGCGCGGCCTTGTACTCGCTGTTCTCGCGCAGGTCGCCCAGCTCTACGGCTTTGCGGATCTCCTGTGGCAGCGTGACGTTAAGCTCATGCTGGAGCCGCTCGGCCTCTGCCCCGAGTGTTTTCTTGAGTTCCTCGATCATACGACCCGCGCCCGCCTCACTGTCTGCTCGTGAAAAACGAGCGCCCGACCGCGATCGGTCGGGCGCCCGATCAATCAAGGTAGGGGCAACTCCGGACTATGGCAATCTCGAACCAGCGACTCCGAAGCTTTACCGATGCTGCGGCAGCTTGGAATCGGTCTTCTCGCTTTCGACGGGCGCGGCGGACGACTTCTCGTACTCATCGCGCAGGCGCTTCATCATCCCCTGACGGCGGTCGAAAAGGCGCTTCAGCGGACGCGGCCGGTGGCGGGCGAAGGCGTAGGAGGTGAGCAGTGGCAGAGCGACCGTGGAGTCCAGGTAGCAGACGACGGCGTCGGGCAGGCGATCGGGGTCGATCTTCCCCCAGCTCACCGCCTCGGCGGGCGTGGCGCCGGATAGACCGCCGGTGTCAGGACGCGCGTCGGTGATCTGCAGGAAATAGTCGTGGCCCTTCTCGTCGATGCCGAGCACTTCCTGGATCTGGGGCTCAGTCTGCAGCATGAAATTCTTGGGGCTGCCGCCGCCGAGGATCATGACTCCGCTGCGACCGCCGCCCCTCTTGGCGTCGAGAACGATCGACGCCGTCTCGTTTACATCCAGGTTGGGATCGATCACCAGCTTGTTTCCATCGAGTGCGAGAGCCGCGATGTTCATTCCGATCGAGCTGTCGCCGGGTGAAGACGTGTAAATCGGTACGCCGGACGAATACGCCGCCGAGAGCAGCGATTTCTGACCTATGCCGAGCGCTTTCTCCCGCTCGCGGACGTACTTGCCCGCCAGGTTGTGGAACTCCGCGCTCGACATCGGGCGCTGAAATTCCCCGCCGGTAATGATCTTTCTGAAGAACGCGTCGGTGGAGAGCAGCACGTCGTAGTCGAAGAAGATGTCGTAGATGCGCACGACGCCCTCCTCGCGCAGGACCACGTCGGACTCCTGCGCGTTGCCGCGGTGCATCGCCAGGCCGAGCCCGAAGTGGGTGTCGTGGTAGAGATTGGCGCCGGT
>DASXGU010000193.1:0-1985 GCA_036488915.1 Gemmatimonadaceae bacterium
ATCTCGACCTTGTTCGAATCGAAGCCCCGGGCGGCGAGCGCGGCCGGGCTGTATCCGCTGACCAGCCAATTCAGAATCTCATCGGCTTCGGCGTAGCTGATGCCGAAATCTCCTTCGTCGGTCTGGCCTTCGATCAGATCCGCGGATGCCGGTTTGCTTACGATGACGTCGGGAACGCCGAGGTGTCGCGCCAGCTGCCAGACCTGGGTCTTGAAGAGATCGCCGAGGGGATTGATGGGGGGAGAATCGTCAGCGTGCCAGGTGAAGTAGCCGAGGAGGCGCTCAGTCTTGTTGCCCGTCCCCACTGGAAGCGCGCGGTATTTCGCCGACTGATCGAAGAGAACGATCATGCGCTCCCGCGCCATGACGTTGCCGCGCCGGGCGGGGTCGGCGTCCGGCTCGTTGGCGAGGTAGCCGTCGACGGCCGCCGAGATGTCGATTGTGCGCGACTGAATTCCGAGCTCGTCGACTACCAGCTGGGCGTGGGCGAGCGAGTCTGGGTTCGATGTACGGTAGGGCATGCGGATGGCGACGACATTCTGGTCGCCCAGCGCTTCCGCCGCGAGATAAGACGTAACCGCCGAATCGACACCGCCGGAGAGTCCCACGACTGCCTTCTCGAAGCCACGCCGCTCGAACTCTTCGCGCAGGAACGACACCAGCCAGCCTTTGGTCAGCTCGACATCGATCTCGAGTGGCGGCGGACCCGCCCGGGAATCGGGTGTGCGCACGACTGGAATCGGATCGGTGCCGTTCCGGCCCGGCTCGCCCGTGCGCGGCGCTTTGGATTTCCTGGCGGATTTTGTCGGAGCACGCTCGCCGGCGGCCCTCTCACCGAGTGGAGTGAGCGGTCCGCCACTGGCGGGCGCTTCGTCGTAGGTGAGGGCGACCGGCTCACCGGCCTGAATGCGATCGACGTTGCGCATCAGGTGGGGCATCATCGTCTGCAGGTCGGTGAGCAGTGGCGTATCGGAGCGGGCGCGGGTGAGATCTTCGGGATCGAGCGAGATCGTCATGATGGTCTCGTCCCAGAGGGGCGCGCGGGCCCGGACTTCGCCGTGCGGACCACAGACTATGGAGCCGCCGGAGAAGGTCTTGCCACCTTCGGTGCCGACCAGATTCACCAGCGCCACGAAGACTCCGTGCTCTTCGGCGATGTCGCGCGCCAGACGCTCCCAGCGCTTCAGGTTCGCCGGCACTGGGCCTTCGTCCTCGCGCGGCCACACGCCGCGCGCCGGCGATGCCGCGACGACGAAGATCATCGTCGCGCCATCCAGCGCCGCCACCGTGCCGGTGAGGCTGTGCCACGCGTCTTCGCATATGAGCATGCCGGCGCGGCCCAGTGGGGTCTCGAATGCGCGCACCTCGAACCCGCGGTCGACGAACCTTTCCTCGTCGAACAAACCATACGTGGGCAGGAAGAGCTTGCGATGAATGTGGCGGATGACCGGCTCGTCGCCTCCCAGCGTCACATATAGCGCACTATTATAGAATGCGTTGTTCCATTCCTCGTAGAACCCAATGCACACATCGAGTGTCCGGGGTGTACTAACCGCGGAGAGATACTGGGCCTGAAGGTCGCGGGCGAAGGCGCCGGCGGTCATCGCGACGTCGCGCACACCGCCTTCGACGAAGTATCCGGTGAGTGCGGTCTCCGCGAAAACGGCAATGTCCGGGCGCGGCTCGAGAGCATCGATCTGCGAGAAAATACCGGCCAGGCGGGCGAGGTTCGCGGGATAGTCGCCCTTTCGCGGCTTGAGCTGGACTACGACGAGATGTATGGACCGATCCATCGATCTGAAGTTGCCATGACGTTGAGGCACAATCAACCGCTCTGCGCGCTGCTATGCGCCGCGCTTCTGTTTATGGCCCCTCCGGCGCGCGCACAGCAGGCGGAGCCTCGCGACAGTGTCGCCTGGACCATTGTCCCGATGCCGCAAGCGTCGCTGGTTCTGGCGCGCGACGGGTCGCTCATTGGCGAGATC
>DASXGU010000264.1:0-1963 GCA_036488915.1 Gemmatimonadaceae bacterium
GTGGCCGAGCAGCTCACGCTGGTCGCCCGCCGACAGCCTGGTGAAGATCGGAAGGTTGCGCTCGAGAATCGCACGCCACTCGGCGGGCGTCGGTTTCGCGCGCAGCTGGGCGCGTCGTCGGGATTTGAAAAGGTCGAACACTATCGCTGAAGCTTAAACGGTGCGCGCCGTCAAGTCCGATTGGCGCACTTCGATCGCAGCAGCGTGTCGAGCCGGGCCACGTTACCGGTGTCACCGGCGCGCCTCTGGCCGAGTGCCGTGAGCGTCGTGCAGCTGACGGCTGGATTCTCCAGAAGCGCGGCGATGACGGCGCGGTCTGTGGTCTTCCGCGCGATGTCGTCCAGAACGTCCTGCGGCGAGGCCGGATTTCCGGCAAACCAGATCGAGAGTCCGCTGATCGTCCGGGGCTTCCGATAGATCTCCGTCAGCACCGCCGGGGGCGTGTGATGATTGGCCGCCAACGCCTGAAAGAAATAATCCGGATAGGAGCGCGTGCGGTACACTCTCTCCAGGGTCTCGCTCGGCGTCGAAGGATTGCGCACAGTCTCCAGCGCAATACCCAGATCGGGTGACTCGGCCAGAATGTTGAGCACGTCGGGCGAGATCGACTCGTGGGCGAGCGCGGCGAGGATGAATTCCCGGTCATTCATGTTCGCCCGGATGCTGCTGTCGAGCCATTGGCGCTCGCGCCCCTTGTTCGCGGCGAGAGCGGTGTCGATGACGTCGCGATCGCCGGCGATCTGTGCCGAGTGCGCGGCCTGCAGCTGGTCGCGGGCGGTATTCTTCGCCCGTGTTTTTTCGCCTTCGGCCATGTTGAAGGAGACGAGCACCACCGCCGCCACGAGTCCCGCCCAGGCCAGATATTTTTGCGCGGGCCGCGGCGACGAGCGGTAGCGCGCGAAGAGCAGCCCCAGAAATCCGGCCAGCGCGCCGAGCAGCGGAATGCCGAGGAATCCGATTCCCGCGGTCGAGGATCGGGACTGCGTGATGGACCAGACTCCCGTACCCATGGCGACGAACGCGAACAGAACGCTCATCCCGACACCGCGTGAGTCTCTTCTGAAGAGGAGCACGGCGAGGACGACGAGGTACGCTATCGGAGCGCCAAGCAGCGCGAGGAAAAAGCTCACAGCAGTCGCGGGCGCTTCAGCGCGCGCCGTTGTTCTATGGTCGGGATTCCATCTCCGTCGATTTCTGGGTCGACCGCGTAGACTCTGCTCCTTCGACCCTGACACGCGGCTCGTGAAGCACAGGGATCTTCACCGACGCGGCGATAAAGCACAGGTCGTGCGCCTGCTCGTGCAGCTCCATCGCGCGCTTCTCGTCGCTGCCGGGCGCGAGCGTGACATTTGGTCTCAGCGTCACACTCTCGAAGATGCCGCCGCCGTTCGGGGTGAGCAGCAGCGTGCCGCTGGCGTTGTCCTCGTAGGCGACGACGTTGATGCCGGTGCGCGCGCAGAGCGCCAGATAGCTCAGCAAATGGCATCCCGAGAGGGCGGCGACGAATAGATCTTCCGGATTGTAGACGTTGGCGTCACCGCGGAACATCGGATCGGCGCTGCCGAGGAGCTCGGGCTTGCCGTCGATCTGGAGGCGGTACTTGCGGCCGTATCCCTGGTAGCTCGTGGTCCCCGCTCCGAGGTTGCCGTCCCAGACGAGATGCGCTTTGTAATCGTGGGCCTTCTTGCCGCCGGTTGACGGAGTCATGAGTGATCCTCGGTGTGGAGTTACATGCGAATATAGAATGAAGCTGCGGAATGTCGAACATCCCGCAGCTCATCGGGCGTGAGTGGTCCCCAGCGCGCCCGCGCTGACGCTTCTTGGAATCCAGGGCGTGACTGCGCCGTCGCGCATCTGAAGTCGATCGAGCCGCATCAGCCCCGGAGGTATGTCTGATTCTCGCGGGACCACCAGAATGGTCTGGCCCAGTCCACGCTCTTCGAGCATCACCAGGATTCTCGCG
>DASXGU010000054.1:0-5873 GCA_036488915.1 Gemmatimonadaceae bacterium
GAGGAAGCCGGCGCCGTCGGCGACGACCACCACGCCGTCAAGCGCCACCGATGGGCGGGAGTCACCAGCATCGTGGGCCCCGGGGTTCTAATCCTCGCCTTCGTGCTGGCCGCGGCGATCTGGCAGGCAATGGCGAACGCGCATCCCGTCGCTCCCTTCATCCAGCGCTATTTCAGCTGGATGCCGGTAGGGGATCTCCAGATCGACGCCGCTTTCCAGCTCGACCAGCTGTCGATGGTGATGATCCTGGTTATTACCGGCGTCGGCGCGCTGATCCATGTCTTCAGCGTCGGCTACATGCGGGACGACCCGAGCTATCCGCGCTTCTTCGCGTACCTCAACCTGTTCGTGTCCTTCATGCTGGTGCTGGTGATGGGCGCGAACTATCCGGTGCTGTTCGTCGGGTGGGAAGGCGTCGGTCTCTGCTCGTATCTGCTGGTCGGATTCTGGTTCAACGACAAGGCAAATGCCGACGCCGGCAAGAAGGCGTTCGTCGTGAATCGTATCGGCGACTTCGGGTTCCTGATCGCAATGTTCCTGTTGTTCGCCAACATCGGTGTCCTCGACTTCGTGGGCGTCAACGCCAGGGCGCTGAATCTCGGCGCCGGCAGCGCGCTGGTGACCACCATCTGTCTGTTCATGTTCCTGGGGTGCACCGGCAAGAGCGCGCAGATTCCGCTTTACATCTGGCTGCCCGACGCCATGGCCGGCCCGACGCCGGTGTCGGCGTTGATCCACGCCGCGACGATGGTAACTGCCGGCGTCTATCTGATCGCGCGCAGCGCCGCGCTGTTCTCGCTATCCCCGGTGGCGTCGCTGACCGTGGCCGCAGTCGGCGCGGTGACGGCGATATTCGCGGCGACCATCGGTCTCAAGCAGTGGGACATCAAGAAGGTTCTGGCCTATTCGACGATCTCGCAGCTCGGCTACATGTTCATCGGGGTCGGCGTCGGCGCCTACGTATCGGGAGTGTTTCACCTCGTGACGCACGCGTTCTTCAAGGCGCTGTTGTTCCTCGGCAGCGGTTCGGTCATTCACGCAATGCACGCGGCCTACCACAGCACGCACAGCCACGAGGACGCGCAGGACATGCGCAACATGGGCGGCCTCAAGCGCTTTCTTCCGGTCACGTGCGCACTGATGTGGATTGCGACGCTCGCAATATCCGGAATTCCGCCGCTGTCGGGATTTTTCTCAAAGGACGAGATCCTGGGCTCAGTCTTCGCGCGCGCGCACGGCTCGACAATGGCGTCGGCGAGCTGGCTCGGTATACCTGGTGACGCGGTGCTCTACGCGATTTACGTCATCGGGCTGGCCGCGGCATTTCTTACGGCCGTCTACATGACGCGGATGATGCTTTACACCTTTCACGGACCGGTCCGCACCGGAGCCGAGGAAGAGAAGCACCTCCACGAAGTGCCGTGGGTGATGACCGGTCCGCTGGTGGTTCTTGGCATTCTGACCATCGTCGGCGGCTGGCTCAACCTTCCGAAGGCTATCACCGACGTCGTTCCACTCGGACCGGGCGAAGCCCTGGCGCGCTGGCTGGATCCGGTGGTCGGCAGCTCCACAGCCCGGGTCGTCGGCAGTGCCCCCGAAGTCACGGCTAGCACCGAACAGGCGCTCATCGGTGCAGCGGTGGTGATCGCGGTGGCGGGCATCGTGTTCGCATTCCTGCGACTCAAGCCCGACCGCGTGCCGACGAAGCGCGACGCGGTGCCGGAGCACGGCTTCGAGGGCGTGGTCGCGCACAAGTACTACGTCGACGAGGGAATCGAGGCCGGCATCGTGAGGCCGGCCTACGTCGCCTCGCGCAGCTTCCTGTGGCGGCTGGTGGACAACGGGCTCATCGACGGTTTCTTCGTGAACGGCAGCGCCGCGCTCGCTCGTGGCTTCGGCTGGGTCGGCTCGCGCCTGCAGACGGGCAACGTCGGCATTTACGCCTGGGTGCTCGTTGTCGGCGTGCTGGCGATGCTCGGCGCATTCACCCTCAGATGATCCGATCATGACGGATTTTCTCAACTCGATCGGATACAACGGCTGGGTTCTCCCGGCGCTGCTGATCATTCCGCTGATCGGCGCGGTCGTCATGATGCTGATCCCGCCTCGTGAGCCGTCGACAGCGGGTGGAGTGGAGACGCCGCTGGCGCGCCAGGTGGCCTTCTGGTTCTTCCTGCTCGAGTTCATCGTCTCGCTCGGCCTGTGGTGGTCTTTCAATCCAGCCGACACCGGCTGGCAGGCCTCGATCGACGCGCGCTGGATTCCAACCTGGGGGGTTCGCTTCACGCTGGGCGTCGACGGCATCGCACTGATGATGGTGCTGCTCACGACCTTCATCATGCCGCTCTCGGTGCTGGGCAGCTTCACCGGAGTTCGCACCAAGGTCCGGAGCTATTACGCTTTGCTTCTGGTTCTGACCACCGGCATGCTCGGCGTCTTCCTGGCGCGTGATCTCTTTCTCTTTTACGTGATGTGGGACGTGATGCTGGTGCCGATGTACTTCATCATCGGCATTTGGGGCGGCGAGCGCCGGATCTACGCGAGCATCAAATTCTTTTTGTACACGTTCCTGCCGTCCCTGCTGATGCTGGTGGCGATCATCTATCTGGGTCTGCACGTTCGCACGGCGGCGGGGACACCGGACTTCAGCTACGACCACATCCTGGCTGCCACCGTGCCGGGTGGAAAAACGGCGCTCTACCTGTTCGCGGCGTTTTTCCTCGCCTTCGCGGTAAAGGTGCCGATGTTCCCGTTCCACACCTGGCTCCCCGATGCGCACGTGGAAGCCCCGACCGCGGGCTCGGTGATCCTCGCCGGCATCATGCTCAAGATGGGCACCTTCGGTTTCATGCGATTCGCGCTGCCGTTATTTCCGGGCGCGGCGATGAATCCGACCGTGCGCATGATCGTGCTGGTTCTGGCTGTCATCGGGATCATCTATGGCGCGCTGGTGGCAATGGTGCAGCCGGACTTCAAGAAGCTCGTTGCCTACTCCTCGGTCAGTCACCTTGGCTTCGTGATGCTGGGAATATTCGCCCTCACTCTGCAAAGCGTGCAGGGCGCGCTGATGGTCATGATCAACCACGGCATCTCGACGGGCGCGCTGTTCCTTCTCGTCGGCATCATTTACGAGCGACGACACACCAGGCTCATCGAGTCGTACGGCGGAATCGCGCGGGTGGTCCCGATGTTCGCGGCACTGCTGACGTTCGTCTCGCTGAGCAGCATTGGATTGCCGGGGACCAACGGATTCGTGGGAGAATTCCTGGTGCTGATCGGGTCTTTCCGGACCTTTCCCGTGCTGACCATCTTCGCCACCACCGGAGTCATCTTCGCTGCCGTTTATCTGCTGTGGGCGATTCAGCGCATCCTCTTCAACCCGCTCGACAAGCCTGAGAACGCCGACATACCCGACCTGAACCGTCGTGAGCTGGCGCTGTTGATCCCGCTGGTGGCGGCCATCATCTGGCTCGGTGTTTATCCGGCCCCGGTGCTGCGCCGCATGCAAGGCTCGGCGCAAATGCTGGTAAATCGGGTCCAGGGAACCAGCAGCGTCGCTGCCGTCAGCGAGGCGACGCCGTAAATGCAATTCGATCTGAGCATGCCAGCCCAGCTGTCGGGCGCGCTCGGCCCCGATCTTCTGCTCATGGGCGGATCGATGCTGCTGTTACTATGGGCAGGTTGGCGACGCGAGAGCGACGAGCACCAGCAGAGCGTCGGTATTCTGAGCATGGCGCTGTGCATCTTCACCATGGTCGCCGTCGGCTATTATGCCTATGAAGGCTACACTGCGACGGTCGGACCCGTGGCCGTGGACAACTTCCGCTGGGCCCTCGACGAGATCCTGCTGATTGCGACGCTCGGCACCATCGCCATGTCTCTCGACTACAACAAGAGGGAAGGGATCACGCCCGGCGAGTCGCACGTTCTGCTGCTGCTGGCGACGTCCGGCATGATGATCCTGGCCGCGGCGCGCGATCTCATAATCGTGTTTCTCGGCATCGAGCTGATGTCTATCGCCGTCTACGTGCTCGTCGGCATCAACCGCCGGCGCGAGCGCTCCGCCGAGGGAGCGATAAAGTACTTCCTGCTCGGAGCTTTCTCGACCGCGTTTCTCCTGTACGGGATCGCGCTGGTGTACGGAGCGACAGGTGCGACGAATTTCGTCGCCATCAAGGCCAATATCGTGCGGTTCGACCTGGCCCGAGCGCCATTGTTGCTGGTGGGCGTGGCTCTTCTCGTCGTCGGCTTCGGATTCAAAGTCGCGGCAGCTCCTTTCCACATGTGGGCGCCCGACGTCTACGAAGGAGCCCCAACTCCGATAACCGCTTACATGGCGGCGGCGGTGAAGGCCGCCGCATTTGCGGCCTTCTTCAGGCTGTGGCTGGAGGCGTTTCCCACGCTGCTCGTCAGCTGGCACGATGCGGTGTGGTGGCTCGCCGCGGTCACCATGATCGTGGGCAACGTGGTGGCGCTCGCTCAACGCAACATCAAGCGCCTGCTCGCGTACTCGAGCATCGCCCACGCCGGCTACATCATGGTCGCGATGGTCGTGGGGACGACTTTCGGCAGCTCCGCCTTCATGTTCTACCTCTTTGCCTACACGATGGCCACGCTGGGAGCCTTCGCGGTGATTGTCGCGCTCGGCAGCGCTGGCGAGGACAGGATGGACGTCGAAGAGTACGCGGGACTCTGGAGCGTTCGACCTGGCCTGGCGGTAGCAATGGCGGTCTTCATGCTCGCGCTGCTCGGTTTCCCGATCTTCGGCGGGATCGGCTTCTTTGCCAAGTGGTACGTTCTACAGGCAGCCCTCGAGGCGCCGTTCCCGCAGACGAAGCTCGCCATCATTCTCGTAATCACGAGCGTGGTGAGCGCAGGGTACTATCTGTACGTGGTGATGGTGATGTTCATGAAGCCGCGCTCGTCGGCTACGGCAATGCCGGAGCGCGCCGCCGGCTGGACGCGCGCAGTGATCTGGGCCTCCGCGGCCATCATCCTGATCTTTGGCCTCTTCCCGGACGCAATCGTCTCCTTCACTCAGCGCAGCGCGCCGGCGGTGAGCAGGGATGTCGCAGTGCGCACGCCTTAGCGCCAGGATGGCGCTGTCGAGGGCGATCTTTCGGGAGTACGACATCCGTGGGATCGCCGGCAAGGATCTCACCGAAGAAACAGCTACCGCCGTAGCGGGCGCCTATGCGGCGTTCCTCGGCGAGAAGGGAATTCGGGGAGCGGTCGCGGTTGGTCGTGACAACCGGCCGAGCGGAGAGCGACTGCACCGGGCGCTCGTGGGCGGACTTCTCGCCGCCGGAATCGATGTCATCGACATCGGCGTTGTGCCGACGCCGCTTGCCTACTGGTCACAGCACAAGCTCGATGTCGTGGGTGGTGTGCAGATCACGGGGTCCCACAATCCGGCGGAATACAACGGATTCAAGCTCGGGCTGAACAGGAGCTCGATCTATGGCCCCGACATTCAACACATCTATGATCTCGCGGTCGCCGGCAGATTCCCCCGCGGCAAAGGCTCGCTCCGCGAGCAGGACATCGTCGACAGTTATGTGGCCGACGTCACCGCGAGGGTCGGCGCGATTTCCCGCGACCTGAAGGTGATCATCGATTGCGGCAACGGAGCGGGCTCCGTTGTAGCGCCGAAGCTGTTCAAGAGCCTGGGGATCGAACCGCGCTGTCTGTTCTGCGAAAGCGACGGCACTTTCCCCAATCATCATCCCGATCCAACGGTTCCGAAGAATCTCGAGTATCTGATCACCGCCGTGAAGAAGAATCGCGCCGACATCGGCATCGCGTTCGATGGCGATGCGGATCGCATCGGCGTCATCGACGAGTCCGGCGATATCATCTGGGGTGACTACCTT
>DASXGU010000073.1:0-3405 GCA_036488915.1 Gemmatimonadaceae bacterium
ACAGCCGTACACGTTGCCGCGGTTCCGGTGGCGTTTTTCATCCTGACCTTCTTCCACATCGTGCTTGGGGAGCTGGCGCCGAAATCGATCGCGCTCTCCAGTCCCGAGCGCACTGCTCGAGCGGTGGTTGGCCCCCTCCTCGTTTTCTCACGCTTCATGTCACCCTTCATCTGGCTGTTCAACGGCACCGCCAATGCGCTGTTGCGGGTGTTCGGCGTCGAGCCGTCCAGTGACGAGGAAGGCCACAGCCCCGACGAGATCCGATTCCTCGTCATGCAAGCGCACGCTCGCGGCACCCTCGACGAATCGGACCGCGCCATGCTCGCGGGCGTGCTCGATTTCCACGAGAAGAAAGCTCGCGACGTGATGCGTCCACGCACTGACGTCGTCGCCCTCGACATCCAGGCAACCGAGCAGGAAGTCTGGGAGATCCTCAGGCGCGAGCGATACTCGCGCTATCCGGTCTACCGTGAATCTCTGGACGACGTCGTGGGCGTATTCCTCGCCAAGGATCTGTGGCTCCATGCCGGCGACGCGCCGTTCAACCTGGCCGACTTCGTTCGCGAGCCGATGTACGTCCCCGACAGCCGGCCCGCCGAAAGGGTGCTCGACGACCTTCGGCGTACGCGCGCCCACATGGCCGTCGTTCTGGACGAGTATGGCGGAACGGCCGGGATCGTCACCATGGAGGACCTGGTCGAGGAGGTCGTCGGAGACATCGCCGACGAGTACGACTTCGCTTCGCGGGAGTCCATCGTCACCGACGGAGTGCTCGAGCTCGCCGGCTCGCTATCCCTGATCGACGTCCGCTCTGACTACCGCATTCAGATACCGGAGGGCGACTGGACCACCCTCGGCGGTTACGCTTTCGCCAAGCTGGGGCGACTGCCGCGGATGGGAGATCGCATCCCGATTCCCGGCGGCGAGATGGAAGTGGTGGCGATGGACGGCCGCAGAATCGCCGCTCTCAGAATTCATCGATCCGGAGCGAGACAACCCGCTCCGGTTGCCCAGCCAGCCTAGAGCTTTCCGCGGAAAACTCCGCAAGCATCGAGCGGGGTCGCATCTACCCGCTTCGACGCTCGGCTCGACTTGCACGGAAGGAGCGAGTTTTTCGCCAGCCACGGGGCACGGTGTCGCGATCCGACGTCGGAGACGAAGCGGTCCACCAGATTCGATCGTGATGGGTCGAACGCCGACAATGCCGCCGCCGATTTGATGGCAAGCTCGCTTTCGCGTCCGCGCATGTAAAGCAGCGGCAGGTGCGCAGCAACGGCGATGTCGGCGGTCGGAACCGGACCGTCGACGGATTGGGTTCTGTCCCAGACCGCCTCGGTGTACTTCGCCTCGAGATACCTCGAGTAGAGTGAAGCGGCGGTGCTGTTCCTCCCCGAGAATTCGAGGCGCTTGCCCATCGCCAGATACGCTTCCGGAGCCCCGACATAACCCAG
Source organism: Gemmatimonadaceae bacterium (assembly GCA_036488915.1). Lineage (GTDB taxonomy): Bacteria > Gemmatimonadota > Gemmatimonadetes > Gemmatimonadales > Gemmatimonadaceae > UBA4720. The sequence goes on from DASXGU010000073.1 coordinate 1,452, forward strand.
CTTGAGCGAGCTCTGCAGCATTGCCAGCGCTGAGTCGGGGTGGCCTTCGCCCAGATACGCCTCGGCGAGGAAGTAGCGGGGCTCACCAAGAGTGGGATCGATCTTCACCGCGTCGCCGAGCACCACCGCGGCGCGCTCGTACTCGTGATCGGCGCTGTAGAGGCCAGCCAATGCCAGACGGGGATCGAGCCGACGCGGGCTCAGGTCCATCGCCTTGTGGAATGCGTCGATGGCTCTTTGACGGTACTCTGGCGACCGGTAGAAACTCCCCGCCACCTCGAGGAGCTGGCCCTCGCTCGTATACAGGCGGTCATTCAGAGAGTCACCGTGAATCTCCCGCTCGAACGCCAGCATCGCCTCGTCGAACGCACGATCGAGGCGCCTTCTTTGCTCTGGATCGGCGGCGATTTCCTCCAGGCGGGGGTGCAGCGATTTGACGTACTGCGCCATCAGGAAAGGCGTGTGGGCAGTCTGCTCACCCCCGCGCGCAGTGAGGATGTCGAACTGCTCCAGGGTGTTGTCGACGGACCCGGTCGCCGCATCGATTTTCGCCAACGCCCGGTCCGCGCGCAGAGGTGTGACGCCATTCACGTAGAGAAGAGCAAAGAGCAGCGCCACCGAAGCGAGCGCCAGGGCGGGACGCCGCCGCACGACCACTGCATCATGCTCTGTTGCCTCGAGCACGACCGATCCGACCGTGCCGCGCGACGCGATCAGCGCCGCCATCAAAATCCAGAGCATCGTCGAGTTGAGATCGACGAACCAGAAGAAGAGGTAGGTGATGTAAGCAACCTGGAGTCCCGTTAGCACCGCGACCGCGGGCGCGGACAGCCTTCCGGCGCGGTACGCCCGCACCATCGTCATCCCGATCGCCAGCCACACTCCAAGAAAAGCCAGCGTGCCGACGAGCCCGGTGGTGGCGAGAATCTCGAGAAACTGGTTGTGCGTGCGGTCATATATCTCGGTGTCGAGCTTGTAGATCGTCGGATCGAAGTGCGCGCTCCACACCAGGTTGTGGTTCTCCAATCCGTACCCGGTGAGTGGGCGATCCTTGAAGCCTTCGATGGCCGCGCGCCATTGCATGGTCCGCGTCTGATCCGCGCCGGAAAAGTTGGTGTCGGCGATGCGTGTCAGCACATTGGGAAGCGAGCGCGCGAATCCGGAGGTGGGGAATTCTCGAACGACGAGCACCGAAACGGCCAGCACGATCGCGGTCAGACCAACCCCGGCCGGCGCCACCCACCGTCGGCGAGATGTCGTTCCGAGCAGCGAGAACATCACGCCGCCGACCAGCGCACCGAGGACCAGACCTAGGATGGTGCTGCGGTTTTCGGCGCAGACGAGGCCGAGGACATCGATCCCAGCCACCGCCAGATAGAGCAGGCGGTATCGAGGCGTAGTGGTGGCCAGATATCCGCAAATGGCGATCGAGACAAGAAGGTACGCGGCCAGCAGGCCACCATTCCCCAGAGTTGCCGTGCTTGCAGCAGTCACCGCATCCGCCGCCGTGGCAGCGATCGACTGGGCCACGTGTTGACCGAGCGCGATGAGGCTGACGATCAGCCCGACACCCGCGGCGGTGTTGAGAATCCAGCTCCAGTCCTTGTCTCGCAGAGTTCTCAGCAGCAGAAAGAACGCGAAGAGATGGAGCCAGGCCAGCACACCTCCCATCCGCTCGAAGTCTCCGAAGAAGCTGTGTCCGCGGGCCGGAGAAAATATGGCCGATACCGTAATCGCCCCGCCGAAAGCGACGAGCGACCAGAAAATCGGCTCGTCGCGAAGGTCGAGAGTTTTTCCCCCGAAGCACAGCGCCAGCGCGAGCGCGGCGGCGCCGAGCTCGACGGCGGCGCGGAAGAAGAGATTCCGCGGAACGACGTACGGGAAAAAGAAGCTCGAGCCGACGATCAGGGGGACGAAAAGCGTCGCGATCAGCAGCAGCATCACCGCGGTCCGC
>DASXGU010000077.1:0-1557 GCA_036488915.1 Gemmatimonadaceae bacterium
CACGGCCTTCATGGACGCGCTCGACACCGCCTACGATGTCAAGGACCCGCGCCCGTGGTGGAAGAAGCGGCTCCTGGCGCTCGAGGTTCTGGTCGGCTGGGTAATCATCATCGCCACCACGACCATCGTGCTGCTGGCGGGCGACAGCATCGTCGGCTATGCCCGTGACAGACTAGGAATGGGGAACACCGCGCTGCAGGCGTGGTCGATGATTCAGTTCCCGCTGGCGATAGCCCTGTTGGTCGGGTTTTTCTTCCTGATGTTCTGGCTGCTCCCCAACGTGAAGCAGGACAAGAAGCAGATCCTGACCGGATCTCTTGTCACCTCGATTCTTTTCATCCTGGCGACGCTGCTGTTCCGCATCTACGTCCAGCATTTCCCGATGAACAAGACCTACGGCGTGATCGGCGGGGTGATGATTCTTCTGAGCTGGATGTACTTCGTGTCGGTGGTGATCCTGGTGGGCGGCGAGCTCAATTCGGAGCTGCACCATGGCACCGGATCGGTGGCGTCAAAGCGAGGAAGCGTTTACGCCGGCCGGATTGCCACTGGCGAGCAGCCCGCTCAGCCGTCCAGCAAGATCGATTAAAGCTTCGCCGGCGGGCGAGTCGGGCGCGCTCACGACGATCGGCTCGCCGCGGTCTCCACCTGTCAGGACGTCAGGGAAAAATGGAATCTCGCCCAGCAGCGGGACTTCGAGCTCCTCCGCCAGTCTCTCACCGCCGCCGCGCCCGAAGATCCGGTGCTTCTCGGCGCAGCTGGGGCAGATGAAGTAGCTCATGTTCTCGACGACGCCGAGCACCGGCACGGCGACGCGCTGGAACATCTTTGCGCCGCGCAAGGCATCCCCGGCCGAGACTTCCTGTGGAGTGGTTACGATGATGGCGCCGTGGACCATCGTCGCCTGGACGAGCGAGAGCTGGGCGTCGCCGGTACCGGGCGGCATGTCGACCAGAAAGTAGTCGAGCTCGCCCCACTGCACGTCGCGCAGGAACTGGGTGATGATCTTCATGATGATCGGCCCGCGCCAGATCGCCGGCTGGTCGCGCTCGATCATGAAACCGAGGCTCATGATCTTCACGCCGTGCGCCTGGAGCGGGATGATCTTCTCGCTCTCGACGGGCGGCTGAGCGTTGACGCCCATCATCCGCGGAATGTTGGGGCCGTAGATGTCGGCGTCCATCAAGCCAACGCGGGCGCCCTGCCTGGCGAGAGCAACGGCGAGATTCGCCGCGACCGTGGATTTCCCCACGCCGCCCTTCCCGCTCGATACTGCGATGATGTTGCCGAGGTATGGGTACGCGACCGGTGTCGGCGCGGGCGTGGCAGCCCGGCGCGACTGGGGTTCCTGTCCCATCACCGGCAGTGCGCGACTATTCCCACCCGGCGCGGGTGTCGTCGGAGCATCCGGGCGCGATTGGGTCCGCACGGGCTCGGAGGCGTCTTTGACGTCGACGCGCACGTCGGTGACGCCCTGAACCTGCTGGAGGGTCTGGCGAATTTCGCGCACCACCGTAGCGTCGTCATCGGCGGCGAGAAAAACGCTGAGCCTGACCT
>DASXGU010000105.1:0-23110 GCA_036488915.1 Gemmatimonadaceae bacterium
CGCCATGATGGCGCCGGCGACGCCAAGCGTCGCCGCAATCACCACCGGCGCGATCACGTTGGGCAGGACGTGCTGGACCATGATGCGGAGATCGCCGGCGCCCAGGGCCTTGATCGCCTGGACGTACTCGAGCTGGCGTACGACCAGCACCTGGCCGCGAACGATGCGCGCCATTCCCGCCCAGCCGACGACGCCGATGGTGGCGAAGACGACGCCTTCCGATGGCTGAAGCGCCGCGACCATGGCGATCAATAACAGCAGCGTGGGGAACGCCAGGGTGACATCAGCGAGGCGCATCACGATCTCATCGACCCATTTTCCGTAGAAGCCGGCGAGGAGCCCCATGGTGACGCCGAGTCCGAGCGCTATTCCCTGGGAGATGAGGCCAACGGTGAGCGACACTCGCGCGCCATATACCAGACGCGACCAGATGTCGCGACCCTGGATGTCCGTGCCCAGCCAATGCTGCGCCGATGGCCGCTGCAGGATGTGGAGCAGATCGATGGTGATCGGACTCTGCCGCGCGATGAGCGGCGCGAGAACCGCCGCCAGGGCCATGACGATGACGATGCCGATTCCCAGGCGCGCCCGATTGTCGCGCACGAATCTTTGTCGCTGCTTGGGATCCAGCATCGTCCTCCGCCCTGTCAGGCCGATGGATCGCGCAGCTCCGGAGGTGTGTCCGGTGGCTGCCGTTTCCAGCGGCGGTGCTGCCAGAAGTACTGAGCCGGCACGGCCCGTACCCACTTCTCCAGATGCTCGGTGAAAGCCGCGACGATGGCGTCGACATCGCGATCCATGTCGTCGGTGCGGCGCGCCTCGATCCTCTCGATGACCATCCGAAAGCGACCGTTTGGCTGACGGAGCGCCACCACGAAGATCACCGGCACTTCGAATCGCAAGGCAAATACCGCGGCGCCGCGGGGGGTCTTGGCGGGGCGGCCAAAGAAGGGCACGAAGGTCGAAGCCAGACCCAGGACGCCCTGATCGGCGATGAACGCAACGGCTCTACCACTCCGCAGCGCGCGGGGGGTACGGCGCACTGCCTCCGAATCGTGGACGATGGTCATCCCGACCGCCTGACGGGCCCTGGTGACATACGAATCGAACAGCGGATTGGCCATCCCGCGGGCGATGGCGTCGAGCGGAACTCCCCTCGCCGCCACGTAAGCGCCCGCCAGCTCCCAATTGCCGATGTGACCGGTGACCATTATCGCGCCGCGTCCGTCGGCCATTTCCTGCTCGATGATCTCCCAGCCTTCGACGTTCTCCACCAGATCGAGCAAGCCCTGCTTCCCGATGGTGTCGAGCAGCGCCGTCTCGATGAAGGTGCGGCCCAAATGCTCGTAGGACTCGCGCGAGAGAGCCTCCACTTGCTGGTGATCGAGGTTGGGGAACGCCGCCGCAATCTGCCGCTCAACGACGCGCTTCCGGATACCGAGCGGGCGATAGCCAAGAGCGCCCAGCTTCTCACCGATCCTGCAGGCGGCTTCCCACGGCAGCGCGCGCAGGGCCGCAATTGTCGCCCGCATCGTGTAATACTCGGCGCGGTGGGCCAGCGTCGGGGCTGAGCTCACGCTTTTCTTTTTCCCACGACGCGGTCGGTGAAATCGCGGGTGTCGCGCGCGACGCGGTCCCAGTTGTAGTGGCTCTCGACGGCGAGCCGGGCGGCGAGGCCCATCTGCCGGCGGCGTTCGGGATTCGCCAGCAGCGACCGGATGGCGTCTGTGATGGCATCTACATCGTTAGGCGGCACGACTATCCCCGTCTCGCCGTCGCGAACCGCCGAGCGCACGCCGCCGGAATCTCCGGCAACGGATGGAATGCCGGACGCCCCTGCCTCGAGGAAAGAGATTCCGAAACCCTCGACATTTATCTCGTTGTCCACCCGGGAGGCGCCAAGGTAGATGGTGGAAGTGGCGTAGGCTCCGGGGAGCTCGTCGTCTCGCATCGCGCCGACGAAGCCCACCTTGTCGGACACTCCCAGCTCGCGGGCGAGGGCGCGGAGTCGGGTCTCGTCGTGGCCTTCGCCGACCATTATGTAGCGGAGACGGGGAAAATCGCGCGTCAGTGCGGCAAGAGAGCGGATTCCCATGTCCTGGCCCTTGTGGGGCACCAGTCGGGCGACGGTGAGAATGAGCGGAGCGTCTCCAACGCCCCAGCGGCGCCGGAGCGCTCCGGTGTCGCGCGACGGGTTGAAGTGCAGCGGATCGGTGCCGAGGTCTAGCGCCGCGACGGGCGGCGGCGCAGCGACACCGACTTCGGCCATCACCTCCGATGTCAGCTCGGCGACCCAGCGCGAAGTCGCGACGATCCCGGACGCGTTGCCGAGGATCCAGCGGGCGGTGCGTCGCTTGATCGGACTTTGCCGCGCCTTGCGCCTCTCGCGCAGGAGATCTCCGCCGTTCACGTAAACAAGGTATGGAGTGCCACGCTGGCGGTGCACCCAGGCGACGGCGTACCCAACCGGCCTGATGTTGCCGCAATGCAGGACATCGAAGCCCGGCGCTCGGCGCGAGGTCAGCCATTGGGCCCAACGAACCTGGTTGGCGAATCGGTTGGCGCGGTCGAACGGAAAAGGCTGGCGGTAGATCCGATAGCTCTCCTGGGCGTCGAACGCGTCGGCGCCGGACGATGCCACCGTCGATACGCTCATCGTCGTGTCTTCGCCATCGCCGAAACGCCGGCAGAGCTCGACGTGCCTCCTCGCCATTCCGCCCAGGTCGGGCGCGTAATCCTGGGTGACGAAGAGATGTTTCACCGCTCCAACGGATTCACGAATTCTTCGCCGGAAAGCAGGTTGTGGATTCTGGCGTCGAAGGTGTGGTGCTCGCGGACGAATGCTTCGCCCTGTTTTCTTATTCTTTCGCGAGCCGCGGAGTCCTTCAGGTAGTGACCGATTTTCTCGAGGCAGGAGTCGGCATCGCCGTACCAGCCGCAGTGCTCGTCGTCGCGCAACATCCTCTTGAGCTCTGGCGTGCCGTGTCCGAGATAGAAACCGCCGCCGAGTATGACCATCCAGGTGCGATCGGAGGCCGTGGCACCCGACACTGGTTGGGCAGCCGTATAGATCGTCGGATTGATTCCCAGCACGATGCTGGCGCTCGAGCAAACAGTCGAGAATTCCCTGCCTTCCACCACCCGTCCCGACCAATCGAGCTTGTCGCGCCATTCTTCCCAGCCCAGCCCCCAGACCTTTACCTGATAATTTCTGGAGACGTCGAGTAGAAATCTGGCGCGGGCAGGATCGTAGCCGGTGCCGATGAAGACGACGTCCGTGGCATAGCGCTCATCGGGCGCGACGGGCGTTATGCCGGCGTCGGCGCATGAGGGAAGAAATTTCGCCGGCAATCCCAGCCTGGACCATTCCTTCTCGAAGCCCGAAACGAAAAACGTCTCAGTGAGCCTGCCGATTTTCACGATGTGGGCGATGTCGGGACGGTCGATGGTGTTGAACCAGGCCGCATCGTGGTACCACATCGAGTTCCGTCTGCCCTCGACGATGCGCGCGACGGTTTCTGGCGCCAGCGCGTGGCACTTGGACAAAAAAACAAAGTCTGGCCTGAACCTTTTTGCCTGCGACAGCGCCCACCGCTGCGTCAGGCGCCAGCCCATCAGCCGCTTGGCGCGCCGGTCATCGATCAGCCTGGTGGTGTGCCCGGCCCGCACGAGCGCCCGCTCGGTCCCTCGCTCCATGCGCCAAGCGTTGTCGCTGCCGATTATGAGAACTCGCACTGGTCACACGTCCTGGGCAGTTGCTCTGTCAGTCAAGCGGCGCGACGGTTGGGTAATATATCTGGGGTGTAGAGGTCGAAATCAGCGAATTCTGCCAACAGGAGAGCGGATAAATGCCGGTTGTGAACGTTCGTCTTGGGAAGGATGTGTCGATCCCCCACCCGGAGCTAGTCAACCTCTACGGCTGCGACATTGGCGCGGAGACTAAGATCGCGACGTTCGTCGAAATCGGTCGCAAAGTGGTGGTCGGCGCGCGCTGCAAGATCGGCGCGCACTCGTTTCTGTGCGAGGGCGTGACGCTCGAGGACGAGGTCTTCATCGGGCCCGGCGTGAAGTTCACCAACGATCGCTTTCCGCGGGCGACAGTGAACGGCCGGCTGCAGGCAGCGACCGACTGGCAGCCCGAGCCGACGCGGGTGCGCCGCGGCGCTTCGATCGGTTGCGGCTGCATCATTCTCTGCGGGGTCACCATAGGTGAAGGCGCCATGGTCGCCGCCGGGGCGGTGGTGACGGGGGACGTGCCGCCCCACGCTACCGTGGCCGGAGTTCCAGCGCGTCTGCAGCTGCCCAAGCTTCAGAGAGGCGGCCACTCGGCCGCCGCGGCACCCGCCAGGCACTCCTCCCGCTCGACGAACGGTTCGAAGCGCGCGCGCAGGCCGACGAAAAAGAGGTCCTAGAGCGAGAGCGGATTCACGAACTCCTCGCCGGCGAGGATGTTGTGGATCCGCTGATCGTAGGTGTGGTGCTCGTCGACGAAATGCTGGCCCTGGACACGTACCCGCTCGCGGGTCGCCGGATTCGCCAGATAGTAGGCGCACCGCTCGAGACACTGCTCGAGATCCTTGTACGAGGCGCAGTGGTCACCGTCCCGCAACAGCCTGGTCATGCCGTCGGTTGCCTGACCTAAGTAGAGACCGCCCGCCTGGATGACCATCCACGTGCGCTCCGAGGTGTAATTGGTGGCGCCCCGGGCGCTGGGCGGAGTGATTCCAAGGACGATCTTCGCGCTCGAGCAGACGCCGGCGAAGTCGTGACCACGCACCGGGCGGCCGGTCCAGTTCACCTCCTTTCGCCATTCGCTCCAGCCCTCGCCCCAGACCTTGAGGTCGAATCGCTTGCCGACCTTGGCGAGAAAGGTCGCCCGCGATTTGTCGAACCCGCTGCCGATGAAGGCGACGTCGGATGAGAATCGCTTGCTGGGCTTTACGGGACCGAGCTGTCTGTCGGCCGCCGAGGGAAGAAACTTCGCCTTGAGTCCGAGCCCCTTCCACTCGTTGACGAATCCGGAGACGAAGAAGTTGTCGACTAGTCGACCCACCGCCGCGAGGTGGGCGATGTCGGGCCGATTGATGTAGCGATATAGCGGAGCATCCTGGTACCACATCGCGTTGGGCTTGCCGGCAATCATCTCCGCGACGGTCTCCACGTCGAGACCGGTGCACTTGCCGAGCAGCACGAAGTCGGGCTTGAACTTTCGCACCGCCGACAGCGCGCGCTTCTGGGTCATGCCCGCGCCGAAGAGCCGCCCCTTGCCCCTGTCGTCGAAGACCCGCGTGACGTGGCCGTCCCGGGTGAGCGCGCGCTGGGTGCTGCGCTCCATCAGCCATTTGCTCTTGCTGCCGACGATGAGGACTCTCAAGCGCCTGCCGGCTCCGTTGCTGGCTCACGGTTCATTGCGAATCGATCGTTCCCAGAGTCGCGCGTATTTGGCCATCACGCTTGCCGCCGCCAGACAGGCAAGGACGAGTCCGCGCGCGCCGTCGCGAAACCCGCCCTTCAAGACATACATGCTGAAAAATCTTGCCGGCGGCTTGAACACTACAGGAGCGGCCGAAGTTCGGCGACCCTTGGCGAAATTCTGCTCCGCCCACCAGCGGCTGTAACGGTCGAATTTCTCGAAATACTGATCGAGGGAAGTGTAGGTGTAGTGCAACAGCGCGTTTGTCGTCTCTCCGATCGCCCCCGAGACCACATCGACGTGCTCGTGTACGAGACTGGCGTTGTAGCGCAGCTCGCGCTTGAACAGCCGGATGGGCCTGTCGCTGCCCCACCCTCCGTGATGGATCTCGCGTCCCAGAAAGAAGTTGCGGCGAAGAACGCGATAGGCCGATGCGTCGCCGGGCGTCGCCAACAGGGCGGCGATTTCCTCGGCCAGCTCGGGGGTGCAGCGCTCGTCGGCATCGACGACGAGTATCCAGGCGGTTCGCGCGCGGACGATGGCGTTGTTTCTGGCCGCGCCAATGGTGCTGAATTTCGGGCTGATGACCGTGGCCCCCGCACCCCTGGCCCGGTCGACGGTGTCGTCGCCCGAGTCGTTCTCCACTACGATGACCTCGCGCGCCCACTCGACGCTGGCAATGCAGGCCTCGATGTTCGCGGCTTCGTCGTGCGCCGCGATCACCGCCGTTACGTCGGGGGAGCCGCGGCCGGCGGGACTCACCCCTGCCGGCGGCCGGGCGAGCGCGCGTTGGCGGCGGCGCGATCGAAGCCTTCGATCATGTTGCTCTCGGGAAAGGCGCGGGCGACCCTCGTGCGCGCCGCCTTGCCCATCGCCTCGCGCACGTCATCGCTCAGCAGCATGCCCGCCACCGTCGCCGCCGTCGAGGCCGAGTCGTCGGGCGGATAAAGCGCGCCGCTGATGCCGTTGGCGATGTAGGCTTTCGCCATGCCGGTCTCGGCGGCGACGGTCGGAATGCCGAGCGCCATCAGATCGAGAATACCGTACGCCCCGGTGTCCGCTTCGGCGACGACCCAGCCCAGATGTGCATCCTGCATCAGGCTCACCACGTCGTCGCGCTCGCCCAGAAAGCTGACCAGATGGAGCACCCGGAGCGCCGCCGCCTGCATGCGCAGGTCCTCATCGTCCGACCCCGGCCCCACGAACATCAGCCGCAGATTGGGGTGGCGCGGCGCCAGCATCGAGATGGTCCTGATGGCCGTCGCGGCGCGGCCGCGCGAGGTGGGGTCATAGACGCAGACGATGTAGCGAAGGGACTCGGTCGGTTTCTGGTCGCCCGTCGAGCCGGCTTCCTCGGGGGCTGGCCGTTCATCCTTCTGTGGGTAGGACGCGACATCGACACCGATCTCGGCGACGTCGGATCCGGTGGCGTTCTTGGGGAGACGCGCGACGCGGCGGTCGGCTTCGTTGGCGAACAGGTACGAAGTGCGCGCCAGGCGCGCGGCGATGCGACCGGACAATCCCAGCTCGAGCGGCTCGCCCACTGGTGTCCATCGAACGACCGCGCCGTTGCGCGCCATCCAGCAGGCGGTAGCGGCGATCAGGTGCTCACGATCGGTGGTGACGAAGATCGCGTCGGCGTCCCAGCGCCGAAAAATGCGCTTGAGGCGGCGGGCGGCGGAGTAGAACCAGCCGTCGGTGGGGAGCGGGATGATCTCGAACGGCTCGGGTATCGGTGTGTGTCGGGGCTGTCCGGGGTCGCGCCGCGGCGAGACCGCCAGATGCACGTTGCTGTCAGGCGTCACCAGCAGCGTCACTTTCGCGCCTCGCTCGGAGATGCCGCGACCCGCTCTGGCGAAGAGGCGGGCCGTGCCCGACCATTCGCGAGCGGTATGAAGAAATAAGACGTGCACTTTCGCTACCCGGCTGAAGGAGCCATTCGGCTGGGAGCGGTCGAGGCCTCGTCGACATCTCCGTTCAAGCCGCCGAACTGCAACGCGTAGAGCCGGGAGTACGCGCCCCGCCGAGCCAGCAGCTCGGCGTGCGTCCCCTGCTCCACGATCTCGCCACGATCCAGAACCAGAATCCTGTCGGCGTGCGTTATCGTCGAAAGCCTGTGCGCGATCACGAACACCGTCCTCCCCTGCAACAGCCGATCTATCGCTTCCTGCACCAGGCGCTCGGACTCGCTGTCGAGCGCCGAAGTGGCTTCATCGAGAATGAGGATAGGCGGGTCACTGAGCAAGGCCCGTGCAATCGCCAATCTCTGCCGCTGGCCACCCGAGAGCCGGGTTCCACGCTCGCCGAGCATCGTGTCGTAGCCGCTTGGCAGCTCCATGATGAACTCGTGGGCGTTGGCGGCCTTTGCCGCGGCCTCGATCTGCGCCTGCGAATGGCCGGTGGCGCCGTAGGCGATGTTGTTGCGGACGCTGTCGTGGAAGAGCACCGTCTCCTGGCTCACGATGCCCGTCAGCTTGCGCAGCGCCGGTAGCTTTATCTCGCGGGTGTCGATGCCGTCCAGCAGAATCCGCCCATCGCGCGGCTCGTAGAACCGTGGAATCAGATCGACCAGAGTGCTCTTGCCCGACCCACTGGGCCCGACGAGGGCGATGACCTCTCCCTTCCGCGCGCTGAGATTGATGCCGATCAGCACCGGCGCGTCACCGTAGGCGAAAGTGACGTGCTCGAAGCGCAGCTCGCGGTCGAAGACGGCGATCTCACGGGTGCCGCGATCGCGCTGGAACTCCGCCGGCGAATCGAGGATCTCGAAGAGCCGCTCCGCCGACGCCAGCGACGACTGCGCGGTCGTCCGCATCTGTGACAGCTGCTTGAGCGGCTGGAGCAGCCGCAGGACCAGCGTCAGGAATGCGAGCAGGGTCGCGCCGGTCATGGTACCGTCCCTCAGCACCTGCCACGCGCCGACCCACAGCACCAGCACCGCGATGACGGTTCCAATCACCTCCGTTATCGGCGGAGCGAGGAGCGCCAGACGCGCGAGCCTGAGGCTGCTGCGCGCGTACTTGTTGCTGCCGTCGGCGAAGCGGGCTTCCTCGTAGGCCTCGGTGCCTGACGCCTTCACCAGCCGAATGCCGCCGATGGTCTCCTGCAGAACGCTGGTCATCTCCCCGTGGACGTTGCCACGGCGGAGATTCCCGCGGCGCAGCTTCCTGAGCATCGGCTGCAGGGAGACGCCGAGCAGCGGCAGGATTATCAGCGCGATCGCCGACAGCTTCCACGAGATGCTGAACAGAATCGCGATGTAGACGATCACCAGCGATGCGCTCTGCAGCGACTGGGTAACGATCTGGGTGAGAATGAGGCGCGTCTCGAAGGTGTCGTTGATCACCCGCGACAGGATCTGCCCCGCCTTCATCTGGGTGAAGTAGCCGAGCGGCAGGTGCGCGAGGTGGCGATAGATGGAGTTGCGCAGATCGCGCGTCACGTACTCCTGCAGCGCGGCGCCGAACTGTCCGGCGATCCACACCAGCACGTTCTTGAGCAGCACCGCCGCCAGAACCAGCATGATGACGTTGCGCAGCGAGCGCATCTCGTCGCCGGGAATGATGCGGCTGCCCACCGTCGCGTCGAGGAGCTTCGAGACCCAGCCCGACTTGAGCGCGGTCGCCGGCTGGTGGAACAGGATGTTGAGGAACGGAATCAGGAGCGCGATGGCGAATCCATCGAGCACCGCGGCGAGCAGGTTGGAGACGATGGTAATCGACATGCGCCAGACGTGCGGGCGCAGGTACGGGAGGAGCTTCCTGTAGACCGGCGTGTTCATTGTGCGGGAAGCGGGAAGCGGGAATCGGGAAGCGAAAACGCAGGCTCGGGAAGTTGTTGCGCCGTTCCCGCTGCCCGCTTCCGCCGTCCCGCTTCCCTCAATCGTCTACCGTCGCGGAGTGAGCAGCGCCAGCGGCAGAATCACTTCCTCCGGCGAGACTCCGCCGTGGAGGAACGAGCCGCGATAGCGGCTCTGGTACTCGCGCAGCTTCGTCGGATAGACGAAGAAGCAGTCGTTGGTCGCCAACAGAGTGTTGCCGCCGGCGCCTCGGCGCGGCAAGCGCAGCATGTCCTCGCTGGAAAACAGCAGCGCCTGATCGGCTCGCTCGGCGCGGAGATCCTCGCCGAACTTGTAGCGCAGGTTGGCGCTGGCGTCCCGCTTGGCGTAGACCGTTGCCGGCGTGTTGCAGTGGATGGACCCGTGATCGGTGGTGAGCAGCACCGAGATCTTCCGCCGCGACGCTTCCTTGAGAACGCTGAACAGCGCCGAGCGCTGGAACCACTGGCGTGTTATCTGGCGGAGGGCGATCTCGTCGCGCGCCACCTCGTAAAGGATCTGCGACTCGCTTCGGCCATGCGTGAGCAGATCGACGAAGTTGAAAACGAAGGCGCTGACGCCCTCGGGACCGATCGCCGTCCCCAGATGTCGCTCCAGCTCGTCGGAGTTGGCGGCGGTGGAGATCTTCTGATAGCGCACCGGAGTCTTGCCGCACAGCTCCTCGAGGTGCGACTCGAGCAGCTCGCGCTCGTGGGCGTTGAGTGACTCGTCTTCGCGGTCGGCGTTGCCCCACCAATCGGGGAGGCGCGCCGCTATCTCGCCGGGGAAAAGTCCGCTGAAGAGCGAATTGCGGGAGTACGGGGTCGCCGTCGGCAACACCGCGAAGTAGTGGGTGGTCTCGACGTCGAAGAACGGAGCGAGCAATGGCTCCAGCACCCGCCACTGGTCGAGTCGCAGACAATCCACGACGATGAATACGGCGGCGCGGTCGCGCTCCAGAATCGGCAGCAGAAACTCGCCGACGATGTCGATGGACAGCGGCGGCCTGTTGCCCTCGAGATTCCTGAGCCACTCCGGATAATTGTCCTTGATGTAGGCGGCGAACTCACGGTGCATGTCGGGATACAGGCCCTGGAGTGACTCATAGAGTCCCATCTCGCCGGCGGCGGCGAGGTCGACATCCCAGCGCATCAGCTCGTCAAACCGGTCGATCCAGCCGCGCCAATCGAGATTGCGGTCTCGCTCGAGCTCGATGCCGCGAAAACGTTCGACGAACGAGCGGGCGATCGCCTGCTGCCTGATGCGCGGACCTTCGAGAATCCGCGTCACCACCGTCAGTACCTGACGTGGATTGATCGGCTTTACCAGGTAATCGCGGATGTTGACGCCGATGGCTTCCTTGAGCGTCGAGTCCTCCTCGCTCTTGGTGACCATCACCACCGGCAAGGTCGGAGCGATCTCGCGGACGTCGCGGTAGATCTCCAGCCCGCGCTTGCCCGGCATCTGCTCGTCCAGGAGCATGATGTCGAAAGGGCGACGCCTGAGCATCTCGACCGCATCGTCGGCGTTGGACGCCCACTCTACGGTATAGCCCTTGGAGCGAAGGAAGATGCGGTGGGGCTCGAGGAGCTCACCTTCATCGTCCACCCAGAGTATCGATTTTGGGGGGTTCAGGACCGGCGCGGCCATAGTTCGGAATGTAGCCGGGGGCGAAGTCCGTGCCTAGATTCGGAGTGTGCTCGGCCAGCTGCCTCGTTTCGCTCTCACGACCCCCGTTTTTCGCTTTCGCGCAGTGGCCGCTTTGTCGGCCCGCGCGTCGCTGGGCGGGGACCGGGAAACGGTGCTGGCCTGCCTCCAGCTGGGACGCCTGTGCGCCGGACTCCTGCCGCCCTACGAGATGTCTCGCGAACAACTGATCCAGCGCACCGAGAACACCAAGCAGTGGCTGTCGTCGCTGGCGGTGCCGAGCGGGATACGCTCGACTGCATTCGGAATTTTCGGCGCGCTGAGCGGGTTCGACCCCGCGCGCCTCGGCGAGGCCCTGATGGACCTTGTCAAAGCCGCCGCCGGACAGTTAGATGAGGCATCACGAGCGGAGCTCAACGCGCTTATTCAGGAGCTGTCCCCCGCCCAAGCCGCCGCGGCCGGACACCCGCGACCCATCGCGACACATTTTCCCCCGAGCTGATCATGGCCGGCCACAGTAAATGGAAGCAGATCAAGCACTACAAGGCTGCGACGGACGCCAAGCGCGGCGCGCAGTTCACCAAGCTCATTCGCGAGATCACCATGGCCGCCAAGATCAGCGGCGGCGATCCGGCACATAATCCACGGCTGCGAACGGCGATCGACGCGGCAAAAGCCAAATCGATGCCGAAGGAAAACATCGAGCGCGCCATCAAGAAGGGCACCGGCGATCTCGAGGGAGTGCACTACACCGAAGTCACTTACGAGGGCTACGGCCCGGGCGGCGTGGCAATCCTGATCTCGGCCCTGAGTGACAATCCCACGCGGACCGTCGCGGAGATCAGGCACAAGCTCACCAGGCTCGGCGGCAACCTGGGGCCGCCGCACTCGGTGTCGTACCTCTTCGACCGCAAAGGCCAGATCTACATCGATGCCGCCAGCAAGGAAGAAGATTCCGTTCTGGAGGTAGCCCTCGAGGCCGGCGCCGAAGACTTCAAGTCGGAGGGCGAGCAGTTCATCGTGACCACCGACCCACACGGATTGCACATCGTCGAGGATGCAATCAAGAAAGCCGGCATCCCCATCGTCGAATCAGAGGTCACATTCATTCCGAAGTCCACCGTACGCGTCGACGGCAAGAATGCCGAGTCGCTGGTGAAGCTGCTCGAGGAGCTCGAGGATCTGGACGACGTGCAGAAGGTGTCGGCCAATTTCGACATGGACGTCGAGCAGATGTCCGGTGCGTGATGCGAAACCCCTGGTGGTGCTCGGCATCGATCCCGGCACCGCCGTCACAGGCTACGGAATCGTTCGCAAGGAAGGCCGGAACCCGCTGACGCTGGTGGAGTGCGGCGTCATTCGCACCCGCCCGCGCGAGCCGCTGCCGCAGCGGCTGGCCGAGATCCACGATGGCGTGGCGGAGCTGATCCGCCGCCATCAGCCCGGCGTCCTGTCGATCGAAGACGTCTTCTACGCGCGAAACGTGCGCACTACCGTCGTCCTCGGCCACGCGCGCGGCGTGATCCTGCTCGCCGCGGCCCAGGCCGGTCTGGAGATCCACGAGTACCCGCCTTCCGAGATCAAGAAAGCGGTGGCGGGGACCGGCGCTGCGACCAAGCTCCAGATCCAGTTCATGGTCATGCGCTTGCTCCGGCTCAAGACGGCGCCACAGCCGAATGACGCGGCCGACGGCGTCGCCGCGGCGCTGGCGTTCGCTCTGATGCCGGATCTGCCCAAAATCGAGCCGATCCGCATGCGGGCGATCACGTGATCGGTCGCGTCAACGGCAAGCTCGTCTCCAAGGATCTGGACGCGATCGAGGTCATGACGTCGGGTGGCGTCGGCTACGAGCTGACGATCCCGCTCAACGTCTACGAAAGCCTGCCGCGGGTGAACGACGATGTGTCGCTGCACACGTCGCTGGTGGTGAAGGAAGACTCGTGGCAGCTGTTCGGATTCACCACCGTCTTCGAGAAGCGGCTGTTCGAGAAGCTGCTCACCGCGAATGGGGTCGGCCCGTCGCTGGCGATCGGCCTGCTCTCGGCCCTGTCGCCGACGCGACTCATTCGGGCCATCCGCGAAAAGGACATTCCAACCCTGCAGAGTGTGCCGAGGGTTGGTCGCAAGAAGGCAGAGCGTCTGATACTCGACCTCGCCGACAAGCTCGACGGACTCGGCGACGCGAGCGGGACCGCGGCGACGCCCGCCAGCGCGGCGGCGGACGACGCGATGCGCGCACTGGTGTCGCTCGGCTATTCGAGCGCCGACGCCGAGCGGGGCGTCCGCGCCGCCCTGGACGCTGGCGGCGGTGGAAAACCGGCGGCAGAATTGATCAGAACGGCATTGGCCAAACTGGGAGGAAGATGATGGTGAAGAGATCGTTTTCGATTCTGTTGGCGGCGGCAACCATGGCCTGCGCGACCTCAGGCGCTGGCGCGGGAAGCGCGGCTCGTCGTGATTCCACACTCCTCACGGCGGACGAGATCGCGGCCTCGCACGAGACCAACGCTTACGATGTGGTACAAAAGACCCGTCCGCTGTTCCTGAAGACACGGGGCCGCACGTCGATCAACTCGGGGGCCAGCGAGTACGCGACGGTGTTCGTGGACGGCCAGTTTTACGGCGATCTGAACACGCTGAAGAACATCGTGTCGTCGCAGATCAAGGACATTCGCTACTTCAACGGCCCCGACGCCGTCACCCGCTTCGGGATGCAGTACGGCTCCGGCGTGATCAACGTCGAAACGAGGTGAGAAGTCTGCCCACGGCGGTGGATCGCCGTGGGCAAGCCCTTCATCGCCTGATGGCGATGACCTCCAGATACTGCGAATCGACCTCGGTGATTCGCTTTCCCGGGCGCTGATGCTCGGTCCAGTGATCGATGAGATCGGCGGCCAGCTGCCCGCGACGCTCGTTGTCGAGCACCTCGAACGCGCGCACCGTCGGTCCGTATGATGTCCGGAACAGCTTGGCTGTTCCACCCGGAGTATACGGGTAGCGGAAAGTCAGGGTGCGCAGGCGCGTCTTGACGTTCCACGAGTCGTCGTCGAAGCGCTTGTAGATCGCCGCCTCGTCTCCCCACAGCAGTGGGCTGGGAAGGTCCGCCGGCGGGGGCAAGTACGCCGTGTGCAACGCCAGCATCTTCCCGACGAATCCATCGCGCGTCCAGTTGGCCAACGCCACGCGCCCGCCGGGACGCGTGACCCGCTTGAGCTCCGCCATGACGCGATCCGTGCGCGCGGCGAACATCACGCCGAACATCGACATCACCACGTCGAACTCCGCCTTGTCGTACGGCATCCGCTCGACCGTTCCTTCGTCGAGGGTGATGTCCAGGCCCTCGCGATAGGCGCGATTCGACGTCGATTCGAGCAGCGTCGGAATCAGATCGAGCGCCGTGACGCGCGCTCCGGTCCGCGCCGCCGGAACGGCGAGATTGCCGGTGCCACATGCCGCGTCGAGCACGTTGTCACTTGGCGTCAGGCCCAGACGTTCGACGAACGCCTCGCCCTCGTGCTGAAAGCCCCGCGAAACGCGGTCGTAGTCGCCCGCAATCCAGATGGCGCGCGCCCGCTGTGTAAACGGATCGTTAGCCAGCTCACGCGCCGGCGAATGGCTGAAGAGCCGCGATCCGTGAAGAATGTTCCTTAACGAGCTACCCACTTTCCAATCCTCTGTTCAAATGTTGTCGCTATGTTCGCTTTGTCCTACACACTATTTCCCCCGGGGCTGCACGCGAATGACTTTGCGTCCGCATATCTTCGCCGCCAGTCCTCATGTCGACCATGGATCCGCTCTCTGACGTTCTGCGCGCCGTAAGACTCAATGGCGCCTACTTCTATCTCGTGGAAGCGGGCGCCCCATGGTCGGTTTTTGCCGCGCCGGCGCGCGAGCTGGTGCCGCGGGTCCTGCCCGAGGCGGATCACCTGATCTCGTACCACATCCTCCTCTCCGGATCGTGCTGGGGAGGATTGGACGGCGACAGCCAGGTTCACATGCAGCCCGGTGACGTGATCGTGTTCCCGCAGGGCGACTCGCACATCATGTCGAGCCACAGGGGCCATCGCGACGAGTCGGGGCTCGACGGCACTTCGGCCCGACGCTACCCGCAGACCGTCCAGCTCGGGCCGGATGGCGACCGCGCGACGACGTTCGTCTGCGGCTTCCTCGGCTGCGACATGAAGCCTTTCAACCCGCTGCTGGCGTCGCTGCCGCGCCGCATGCACGTGCCGGGAATCGCCGGTGGCTGGCTGTCGCAGTTTCCGCGGCAGGTGGTGGCGGAGTCGCGCGCGGGGCGCGCCGGCAGCGACACGATATTGACGCGCATGGCGGAGCTGATGTTCGTCGAGGTCGTGCGCCGGCATCTCGAGAACCTGCCATCGCAGCATGCGGGATGGCTCGCCGGCCTCAAAGATTCCGTCGTCGGTCCGGCGCTGTCGCAGCTGCACGATCATCCCGACCACTCGTGGACACTCCCGGAGCTGGCGCGGACGATCGCATCGTCGCGCACCGTGCTGGCCGAGCGTTTTTCGCAGCTCGTCGGCGTTCCACCGATGATGTACCTGACGCGGTGGAGGTTGCAGCTCGCCGCCGAGCAGCTCGCGCGCGGGTCGGCGAAGGTTGCGGCGGTGGGAGCGCAGGTCGGCTACGAATCGGAGGCGGCTTTCAGCCGCGCGTTCAAGCGCGAGACGGGAGTCTCTCCCGCGGCGTGGCGGCGCCAGCGGCAGCCGGCGTAATCCGCTGTCCTACACAAGCGGTGTCGCCGAAGCCAGCGACATTGAGGCTTTAGTCCGATCCAGAAAACGCTCAGTCCCCGGTACTCTTTTGGCTCACACTTTGGAGGACTGATGCAAGCAACAAGATTGATCGCTCTCGCGGCCGCGGTCGCCGTTGCAGCCTGCTCGAGCGATAAGGTAACCAACCCCGTGTCCACGCCCCCGCCGCCGGCGGCGACGGTATTCACCGCCAGCGGTGACATTCTGACAACGGTAAACAATTTCCGCGCCGAGCTCGGCCAGCCCAATGGCGCCGTGGCCGGCGAGCAGCCGGCGGGACGCCGTGAGATAAACTGGGACGGAGCAGTCGCCAACGGATTCGACAACCGGAATGACTTTCCGGCGGATTTCTTCAACACCACGGTGAAGGCAGGCGCGGTGTTCACGACAGCAGGCACGGGTTTCCGCAACGACTCGACGGACTTCGTGGACATAAACCCGACCTACGCATCGCAGTTCACCGCCTTCAGCCCGAACAAGATCTTCGCGCCGGTGGGCAGCAATCAGCTCGACCAGCTGTTCGAGGTGGCGGGTCAGCCGACTCCGGCCGTGACGCGCGGATTCGGAGTGGTAGTGAGCGACGTCGATTTGGCGGACAAGACCACCATACAGCTTTTCGCGCAGGACGGATCGAGCCTCGGCTCGTATCCGGCGCCGGTACGCAGCGACGCGACCGGCCTGTCTTTCATTGGAGTCACTTACGTGAATCCGGTGATCGCGCGGGTGCGCATTACGCTGGGTACTGGTGCGCTGGCGACGAACGTCAACGACATCAGCAACGGCGGCACGCTGGACCTGGTAGTTCTGGACAATGTGATCTACGGGGAGCCGAAGAAGGCGTTTTGACCCCGCGGCAAAGGGGGTCGAGTCGCAGAGCTCGGCCCTCTTTGTCATCCACCAACCCCAACCGTAGCTTTCATTCTTCAACATTCCCCGTGGCACATGGCGATGCCGGCTCCAGGTGAGATCGAGAATGAGCGGCTGCTCGAGCTTTTTTTCTCGCAGTCCCTGGATGGTTTTTTCTTCATGATGCTCGACGAACCCGTCGAATGGGACGATAGCGTCGACAAGGACGCAGTGCTCGACTACGTCTTCGGGCACCAGCGGATGACCAAGGTCAATTCCGCCATCATCACCCAGTTCAACGCCCTCACCGCCGACGATCTGCTCGGGATGACCCCGGCGCAGTTCTTCGCCCACGACGTCAAGACGGCGAAGGAGCGCTGGCGCGAGTTCTTCGACGCCGGCCACCTGCACACCGAGACCGACGAGCGCCGGCTCGACGGCAGCCCGATGCACGTCGAGGGTGACTACATGGTCATCTACGACGACGTCGGGCGCATCGCCGGCCACTTCGGCATTCAGCGCGACGTCACCGACCGACACCAGGCGAGCGAGGAGGTGCGGATCTCGCGCGAGCAGCTGCGCGCACTGGCGTCGCGCTTACAGAAGGTCCGCGAGGAAGAGCGCACCGGCATCGCGCGGGAGATCCACGACGAGCTGGGTCAGGCGCTGACCGGGCTCAAGCTCGACATCGCGTGGATGAAGCGCCGGCTGCCCAGGAACCACGAGATGACCGAGCACTGCGCGTCCATCATCGAGAGAATCGACCAGACTCTCACGTCGGTGCGACGCATCGCCACCGAGCTGCGGCCGAGCGTGCTCGACCAGCTCGGACTGGAGGCGGCGCTGGAGTGGCAGGGCCAGGAGTTCAGCACCCGCACCGGCATCGAGGTCGGCATCGAGATCTCGACCAGCGGGGAGACACTGCCCGACGACCTCGGCAGCTCGGCGTTCAGAATTCTTCAGGAGTCGCTGACCAATGTCGCGCGCCACTCGCAGGCAACCTACGTCACCATCAGGCTGACCCAGACCCTCGACCTGCTGGTGCTCGAGGTCACCGACAACGGCATCGGCGCGCCGACGGAATGTCTCGCCGGCACCGCTTCTCTCGGAATGATCGGCATGCGCGAGCGCGCGCTGGCATGCGGCGGCGAGTTCAAGATCTCGGGTCACCCCGACCGCGGCACCACGGTGCAGCTACGCGTCCCGCTCAAACGGAGGAGCGCGAAATGATCCGCCTGGCTATCGCCGACGATCACCCGATCGTGCGCGAGGGTTTGCGGCGCATCGTGAGCGAGGACGCCGGGATCTCCCTGGCCGGCGAGGCATCGACCGCGTCCGAGCTCTTTCGGCTCCTCGGCGCCACGGCAGTGGACATCGTGCTGCTCGACGTCAGCATGCCGGGCACCGCGTTCATCGAGACCCTCAGCGATCTACGAAGCCGGCACCCCAGCGTCAGAATCCTGGTCATCAGCGCGCACCCCGAGGATCAATGGGCGATGCGCTCGCTGCAGGCCGGCGCGGCGGGCTATCTGACCAAGGACCACTCGCCCGACCAGCTGGTGAACGCAATCCGCCGGGTATCGCGCGGAGGCAAATACGTCAGCGAGACCATGGCCGAGCGTCTGGCGGGAATGACCGACAGCGCACGGACGCGGCCGGCCCACGAGCTCCTCAGCGACCGTGAGTTCGAGGTCCTGCGCGCGCTCGGCAGCGGCATGATGGTGAAGGATGTCGCGGAGCAGCTGCACCTGAGCGCCAAGACCGTGAGCACGTACCGCACGCGTCTGCTAGAAAAGATGGGCCTCAAGACGAAGGCCGACCTGGTGCGCTACGTGGTAGTGCACGACCTGCTGAAATAACGGCGATCTAGACCGAGAAGCTGTAATAGATCACGTACGCGGCGTTTGACCCGCGGCGCGGTGCCGGAGCCGGCGCGGACGCTGCCTGCCTGATCACTGTCGGCGAAGCGACGGTGACCGAGCCGCAAGCCGTCGCCAGCGTCAGCAAGAGTACCGAGATCGTCAGCAGCAGCACGAATGCAGCTTCGCGAAAGAAAGTGCGCCTCATAGCTGGCCACGATACAGTCAGCGGCGCATTTCGAGAGTCAGGCCAGCCGCACTTGTGCAATGCGTCTTTGCTTACCGGCGTTGTCGGCGCGCGTCCTACAGCTCAGTCGAAATTCGGTATCAGTCGGAGCGGAGAATCTCTTCGATCCGTTGTCTCGCTTGCGCATCCTGGAGCAGCACTGGCAGCGCGACCGGCTCAGGCGGGTCGAGCACGTGGTCTGCCAGCGAGCGCTCGAGCCAAACGGTGTCGTGCCATTTGCCGAACTTGTAGCCGACGTCGTGATAGATACCGACCTCGCGGAAGCCCATGGTCGTGTGCAGCTCGTAGCTGGCATGGTTTGGCAGCGTGATGCCGGCGAACACACTGCGGAACCCCTGCATCACGAGAATCTGGAAGAGTCGCGTGTAAAGCCCGCGGGCGATTCCCTGCCGGTGGGCTTTCTCGCTGATGTAGGTGGATGCGTCGACCGACCAGCGGTAAGCGGCGCGGTCGCGGTGGGCCATGGCGTAGGCGTAGCCCACTACCCCATCGGATGTTTCGCAGACCAGCCACGGGTACTGCTGCATGACGGCGCGCACCCGCCGGTTCATCTCGGCGCCGTCCGGCGGGGTAAGCTCGAAGGAAGTGGAGCGCTCGGTGATGGAGGGCGCGTAAATGGCGGCGATGGCGGCGGAGTCGTCGTCCCGCGCAAATCGGAATATCCGGGTCATGCCGGCGGTGTTACTTTCGGGTCAATCAAGGAGGGCTCATGAGAAAGCTACATCTCCTGGCGCTTGCCGGAACGATCGCCTGCGCCTCTGCCAACAGCGGCACCCCCGACCCCGTTGGCGCCCCCGGCACGGCGCAGGACAGGAACGTAATCACCCAGGAAGAAATCCAGACGATATCCTCGACCAATCTCTACGAGCTGATCGAAAAAGTGCGGCCCAACATGTTGCGATCGCGCGGAGCGACGTCGTTCAGCAGCGCCGGGCAGGAGTTTCCGTTGGTGTACGTCGACGGGCGGCCGTACGGTGATCTCGCCTCGCTCAAGTCCCTCATTGCCAATCAGGTCTCCCGGGTGCGCTACTACGACGCTCCCGCGGCGGCGGCCAAGTTCGGGATGATAAACGCTCCTGGCGTTATCGATGTCACAATAAGGCAGTAGGCGATCAGGGAACCGGCGGCCTTCCGCGCCTCCAGAGGAAAGCGCCGACTACTATCACGAGGACGATCCCGAAGATGATGCCCAGCCTCATACGTTCCTCCTGTGCCGGTCCTGAACCTGAACCTCCTGGAGCCTGCGGATCGTAATGCTAGAACCTGCAACCTATTGGACCGGAGGCGTAAGGCCGCCGTTTTTTTTCCGTCAAAGTCTGGCGGCTTGGCGGAATGTGTGACACAGTTTCTGTGATGTCCCCACAAGGAGGAACGATGTCGATCAAATACTTCTACTTTGCCGCGGCGCTGACGCTGATGGGATGCGCGTCCACCGGCACCAACCCATCGAGCCGAAGATCCTCGACTATACTGACGGCGCTCGAGATGGCCGAGAAGCATGCCGATGTGAACTCTGCCTACGACGCGATCGCCCGTCTGCGACCCAACTGGCTGGCACCGCACGGTCCGGTGTCGTCGAATGCGCAGATCAGTGAGGTCGCGGCGGTGTTCGTCGATGGTCAGGAAGTCGGCAGTACGGCGGCGTTGCAGAACATCCCCGCGTACGAGGTGGCCGCGCTCGAGTACTACGACGTCACCCAGGCCGGGGCGAAATTCGGGCTGCGCGCCGGCGGCACGGGCGCCATCGAAGTCCGGCTCAAGAAGCCGTGAGCTCCGAGCGCGCAGCGTCGGCGAAGCGCGCCAGCACCTTCACGGAGTCGGTGATCCGCGAAATGACACGGATCTCCAACCAGTACGGTGCGATCAACCTGGCGCAGGGATTCCCCGATTTCCCGATGCCGGAGCCGATGAAGGATGCCGCCTGCACCGCGATACACGGGGACATCAACCAGTACGCGGTGACGTGGGGGAGTCCGGCCCTGCGGCTGGCGATCGCCGACAAGTATCGGACGTGGTACGATCTGGAGGTCGATCCGGAGAAGGAGATCACCGTCTGCTGCGGCGCCACCGAGGCGATGGCGTCCGTGTTCCTCGCGCTCATCGACGAGGGCGACGAGGTGATCGTCTTCGAGCCGTACTACGAGAATTACGGCCCCGACGCGATTCTCGCCGGAGCAAAGCCGGTGTTCGTCCCGCTCGTTGCGCCCGACTGGAAGATCGACACCGACAAGCTGCGAGCGGCGTTCAACGACAAGACCCGCGCGATCGTTGTGAACACACCGCACAATCCTACCGGCAGAGTTTTCACGCGTGAAGAGATTTCGCTGATCGCCGAGCTGTGTCAGAAGTGGGACGTGATCGCCATCACCGACGAGATCTACGAGCACATCAGATACGCCGGTGGCCACCACGTTCTGGCAACCTGGCCGGGCATGCGCGAGCGGACAGTCACCATCTCGGGCTTGTCCAAGACGTTCTCGTGCACCGGCTGGCGACTCGGCTACGCCATCGCGCCGTTCAGGTACACGTCACCCATACGGAAGGTGCACGACTTTCTGACGGTGGGCGCGCCGGCGCCGCTCCAGGCCGCCGGCGCGGTGGGAATGGCATTCGACGCCGACTACTACAATCACCTCGCTCTCGAGTACCGCGCCCGTCGCGAAATCATGTGCGCCGCGCTAGACGAAGCCGGCTTCAGGTATTCGGCGCCCGAAGGCGCCTACTATATACTGGCCGACTTCTCGGAGATCTCCGACCTGGAGTCGCGTGAGTTCGCGATCTGGCTGGCGAAAGAGGCCGGGGTTGCGACAGTCCCGGGGATGAGCTTCTACTCGCGGCCGGAGCTGGGGAAGTCGGTCACGCGCTTCGCGTTCTGCAAGAAGACGGAAACCCTGAACAAGGCAGCCGAGCGACTGGCATCGTTGCAGGCCCGAGTCTGATAAGCGGCGCGCTCATCTGGATGGTGATTGCGATCGTCGCGCTCGCAATCGAGGCCACCAATCTCAATCTGATTTTTCTGTTCGGCGGCGTGGCGGCTTTGCTCGCCGGCACCCTGGCGGCGCTGGGAGTGCCGACGTTCGGCCAGATCCTTGGCTTCGCCATCGCGGCCCTGATCCTTCCGGCCCTGTTGCGGCCGCGACTGCTGCGCCGGCTCGGCGGCGTCGGCATCCTCTCGCGCACCGACGCGTTGATCGGGCAAACGGCGCGGGTGACCAGCGCAATCGATCCGGTCACCGGTGGTCGCGTGCTGGTTCAGGGGCATGATTGGGCGGCAAACAGCACCGAGCCGATTCGGGAAGGCGCGCTGGTCGAAGTGCTCGGCGCCGACGGTATCGTTCTGCTGGTGGCGCCGGTCGCGACGCTGCCCAGCGGCGACAACCATTAATTCTCTGATGGAGCGTTCATGTCATACGTGTTGATCGGGTTTCTCGCGCTCGTTCTGATCACCCTGGCCCGCGCCGTGAAGGTGGTGCCCCAGAAGCAGGTAAAGATCATCGAGCGGCTCGGCAAGTTTCACAATCAGGCGGAGCCCGGGCTCAATCTGATTCTGCCGTTCATCGACTCCGTTCGCGCATCGCACGACCTGCGCGAGCGCATCACCAGGATCGAGCCGCAGCCGGTCATCACTCGTGACAACGTCACCATGGAGGTTGATGCGGTCATCTACTACCTGATGGTGGATCCGGTGCGCGCGACGTACGAGGTGCAGAATCTGGAGATGGGCATCGAGCAGCTCACGCTGTCCGCGCTGCGCAACGCCATCGGCTCGCTCGATCTCGACCACACCCTCACCTCGCGCGACGAGATCAACTCGCAGCTCCGCGCCGCACTCGATGCGGCCACCCAGCAGTGGGGCGTCAAGGTGGTCCGAGTGGAGCTCAAGAACATCGATCCGCCCGAAGAGATCAAGCTGACGATGGAAAAGCAGATGACCGCCGAGCGCGCCAGGCGCGCGGTGGTGACGACGGCTGAGGGTGAGAAAGCCTCGGCGATTCTGCGCGCCGAGGGCCTGAAGCAATCGGCGATCGTGAACGCCGAAGGGCAGAAGCAGTCGGCGATTCTGCAGGCGGAGGGCCAGGCGCAGGCGCGGCTGGCAGTGGCTGAGGCCGAGGCCCAGGCGCTCCAGGCGATCGCGAAGGGCTTGGGCGCCGAAGGCAATCCCGCCCGCTATCTGATTGCCAAAGGATATCTGGAATCGCTGACCTCGATCGCGGCGAACGCGCAGAAGACGGTTTTTCTACCCTACGACGCGAGCGCGGCGATGTCGGCGGTGGGGACGATCAAGGAGCTGTGGGGCGGCGGTGGCCCCGGCTCCGGCGAAAGCCGATGACCTTCTGATTCGTTGGTAAGCCCTTCACGGAGGTGCGCATGCGCCTGTTGATGTCAGTGACGTCGGCCTTTGTATTGGCGGCAGCGGTTGGTGGCTGCTCGGATTCGACCAGTCCCCAGTCGGTGGCGGGGATCTGGCTAGAAGACAACCCGCTGCCCGGCAGCGTACTGGAGATC
>DASXGU010000108.1:0-17050 GCA_036488915.1 Gemmatimonadaceae bacterium
GCCCGGCGACGAAGCATGCGTCACGAACCAGCTGTGCGACGACCGGATGGTCGGGATGACGGCCGTGGAGAGAGTGGGTGATGACGATCTTCGGCTGGAGGCGGCGGATCACCACTGCCAGCTTCGCCCGCGTCTCCGGCGTGTTGACGATCCCGCCGTCGGGAAGCCCCAGATTCTCGCGCACCGAGACTCCCATCACCTTCGCCGCCCTGCTCGCTTCGGTGGCGCGAAGCTCCGGCGTGCCGCGGCTCGCCATCTCGCCGGCCGCCAGATCGACGATTCCGGTAGCGCTGCCGAGAGTCGCGGCCCTGATCAGGGTGCCACCGCAGATAAGCTCGACGTCGTCGGGGTGAGCGGCGACAGCGAGGACATCGACTTTTTTCATGAGCAGAATCTACTCGTAGCGCAAAGCGTCGATCGGGTCGAGTCGTGCCGCCCGCTGCGCCGGCAGCATTCCGAAGACGATGCCGATACTCACCGAGACGATCACCGCCACCACGGTCAGCCCCAGCGGAACAGCGGCGTCGATGTTCATCGCCAGGGTCGCCAGCCTGCCGAAGCTGAGGCCGATCAGAATCCCGAGCATCCCGCCGAAGCCGGTCAGGGTCGCCGCCTCGACCAGGAACTGAAAGAGAATCTCGCGCCTGGTGGCGCCCAGGGCTTTGCGAATGCCGATCTCCCGGGTTCGGCTGGTGACCGAGACCATCATGATCGCCATCACGCCGATGCCGCCGACAAGGAGGCCGACGCTTGACAGCACGATCATGACGAGGAAAAAGACCCCGGTGATCTTGTTGAAGGTGTCGAGAATCTGGTCCTGGGTGATGAGATCGAAGTTGTTCTTGTCCGCCGGCCGGAGGCGTCGCATCTCGCGCAGCGCGATGGTGACCGCTTCCTCGGCCTGGGCGGTCGTTACGCCTGGTTTCGGCTTGACCGGGATATAAAGGGCGTTGGTCTTGTCGATCGTGAACTGGTGGTCGAGCATTTCATACGGCACGATCGCGCCGATGTCCTGGCCCGGCGGCGAAAAAATGTTGCCCGGCTGAGCGTACACGCCGATGACTCTCGCCGGCCTGCCGCCGATGTGAACTTCCTTGTCGAGCACCGACTCCTGTCCGAACAGTTTTTTGGCGGCGTTCTCATCGAGCACGGCGACGCTTGCCCCCGACGACAGCTCGGCGGGAGTGAACCATCGGCCGTCCAGGAGCTCGCCGCCCTGGATTTCCTGATACCGGTCGTCCGCCCCCATGATGATGATGTTCTGGGTGCGCTGAGCCCCGTACGCGAGACGGCCGTTGGACTGCGCCCAGATCG
The DNA here is from genome assembly GCA_036488915.1 of Gemmatimonadaceae bacterium. Lineage (GTDB taxonomy): Bacteria > Gemmatimonadota > Gemmatimonadetes > Gemmatimonadales > Gemmatimonadaceae > UBA4720. The sequence continues at coordinate 1,315 of DASXGU010000108.1, forward strand.
CGGCGTAGGAAACTTCCGGAAGCTGGCGGATGCGCGCGGCCTCGTCTTCGACCAGATCGGGCCTGACGCGGATCCATTTCGGCAGACGGTCGGGGTTCACCGGGGTCTGCGAGAAAACCTTGACGACGTAAAAGGTCGTCGGTCCGGCGATCTCGATGGTGCGGACGATCTGCTCCTGAATTCCCTGGACGATTGCCGCCATCGTCATCACCGTCGACACTCCGATCACCACGCCAAGGATGGTAAGCGACGAGCGCAGCTTGTTGGCGCGGAGCGTATCGAGCGCGATCTGAAAGTTGCTCCGAACCCGCTCGGCGATGATCATTCGGCGCGCAGCGCGGTGATGGGGTCGAGCTGAGCGGCGCGGGCCGCCGGATAGACGCCGAACAGGACTCCGACGCCCGCCCCGAGTGCAAGGGCGAGCATCACCGACCACAGCGTGACACGCGCCGGAAGCGGAGATGCCAGGCTGACGAGCCCGGCCAGTCCCCAGCCCGCTGCGACGCCGCAAAGCCCGCCGAGGGTGGCCAGTACGATGGCCTCGACGAGGAACTGCCGGCGAATGTCGCCAGGCTTGGCGCCGAGCGCTTTTCTGACCCCGATCTCCTGCGTCCGCTCGGTTACCGACATCAGCATGATGTTCATGATCACGATTCCACCGACCACTACGCCGATGGCCACGATGGCCGGAATGACCGAGAACAAGATCCGCGTCAGATTCTTCCAGAAGTCGACCAGTGCGTCCGCCGTCTCGACCGAATAGTTCGGCTCATCGCTCGGGCGCAGATGATGGGAGATGCGCATCGCTTCGTCAGCCCGCTCCATTCCGCTGGCGACGAGATCCGCGGTCGGCATCTTCACCGACACGGTATTGGTCTTCCTGCGCCCGTAGATCATCTCGAAGTTGGGGAGCGGCAGCAGCACGAAGCCGTCGAAGGACTGGCCCAGCACGCGGCCCTTTTTGGCGATGGTTCCGACGACGGTGAACCGCTGGCCGATGATTCGGATGTCCTGGCCGACGGGATCGACGTTCTCGAAAAGCTTCTCGGCGACATCGGCGCCGATCACCGCCACTGCGCGGTGGTCGCGGACGTCGAGATCGGTGATCGGCCGGCCACTGGCGAAGACGTAGTCCTGGACGATCTGATATGGCGCGGTGACGCCCATGATGACGACGTCACCGATCGTCTTGTCGTGCCATACGACGTCAGCGATCGGTGTCGGCCAGCCCGATTGCAGGCTTACAGCCACGGCCTCCGGCACCGCGGCGATCACCGCATTGGCGTCGGCCTCCGAGACGCGCGGCCGGCGCTGCATCCTCCGAAACTCTTCGTCGTCGATCAGCCCGACGCGGATCGGCGTGCGTCTGACCTGAAAAGTGTTGGCGCCGATCAATGCGCTGGCCAGATTCTCCTTGACGTAGTTGTTCATCCCGGAGATGATGGCGACGACCGCGACGAGAAAGGCCACCGATACGATGATTCCGAGCAGCGTAAAGAACGACCGCAGCTTGTTGACCCGGATCTGCTCGAGGGCGGTCGTAATTACGTCGGCGAAGCGCATGCTTCTAATTTCGGCGTCGGAGCGCGGCCGCGCTACAGCGCGGTGAATGCGGGTAAGGAGCCCTACTCGTAGCGCAGCGCTTCGACGGGATCGAGACGCGCGGCGCGTGCCGCCGGCAGCAGTCCAAAGAGAATGCCCGTGAACGCGCTCGTCCCGAGTGCCGCTAGCACAGCGGAGAATGGCGTCGAAGCTGGTACCGCCGGGAAGGCCGTCTTGATACCGATCGCGACCAGGATGCCGAGGACGAGCCCTATCGAAGCGCCGATGCTGGTGAGCGTGGCGGCCTCGACCAGAAACTGCCAGAGGATCGCGCTCTTCGTCGCGCCGAGTGCCTTCCGAACTCCGATTTCTCTCGTGCGCTCGGTGACGCTGATCATCATGATGGCGACCACGCCGACGCCGCCGACGAGCAATCCCACCGACGACAGCGCCAGTCCGACCACGAAAAACGTACCAAAGAGCTGGTTGTAGATGCCCATCAACCGGTCCTGGGTCACGATCTCGAAATTGTTCTTCGCGCTTGACCGGAGCCCGCGGATTCCGCGCAGCAGCGCCGTCACGTCATCGGTGGCCTCTTCGGTCGTGACGCCGGGCTCGGGTTTGACGATGAAATCGACGCCGCGCATCCACGGATTGAGGCTCCGTCGCGCGGTCTCGAAGGGAACGATCGCCTTCGCCTGATCGCCGCCGCCCGCCGACGTCGGGGTCCCCATTGGGCTCGCGGTATAGTGATACACGCCGATGACTTTGAAGCCGACGCCGTCGACGCTGATGTTCTTGTCGAGCGGATCCGAGGTCCCGAACAGGCGCTCGGCCAACTTCTGGTTGACGATGATGACGCGCGCCGCAGTGGTGTTCTCGGCGTAGGTGAAGCTGCGGCCGGGATAGATGTCGCCGCCGTCGACGTCCACCCAGTTCGGAGTGTAGATCTCCATCCCGGTGCTCACCTGCTTGTCCTTGTAGGTGAACTTGGCGCCGTCGCCGATGTGAGCGGTCACGGCCTTGATGGTCGGCAGGCGTTCTATTGCCGTCGCCTCGTCGATCGTCAGCGGGGGGTTGCGACGCTCCGGACAGGTCTCGTCGGAGCCGTCGCAAGCCTGAAACCCGCTGATCGGGCGCCGGTAAATGAAGAAGGAGGTCGGTCCGGCAGCCTCGAGATCCCGGGCGAAGCTTTCGTTGATTCCGCGCACCACCGAGGACATCGCCACGACGACGAAGACGCCGATCGCCACGCCCATGATGGTGAGCGCCGCGCGCACCCTGTTGGCGCGGATGGAATCGACCGCCATGCCGACGCCCTCTAGGGCGTTGAAGATCCGCTGTGACAGCCGCACGCTATTCCTTCCTCAACGCTTCGATCGGGTCGAGCCCTGCCGCGCGCCTCGCCGGGTACACACCGGAGACGATGCCGACGACTGTGCCCAGCAAAGTCGCCAGGACGATCGACCACGGCGCGATGGCCGCCGGCAGCGGCGTCTTCCATTCGACGATCTTGGCGATGCCGATCCCGAGCAGAATCCCGATGATTGCGCCGAGCGTGCTCAGCGTGGCGGCCTCGACGAGGAACTGCCGCATGATGTCGCGACGCCGCGCGCCGAGAGATTTTCTGATGCCGATCTCTCGGGTGCGCTCGGCCACCGCGACGAGCATGATGTTCATGATCACGAGGCCACCGACGATGAGGCCGATGGCGGGGAAGGCCGTGCCGGCCATCGTCATCACCTTCTTGAGCTTGTCCATGAACGCCAGCGCGCTCGCCGACGTTTCCATGAAGAAGTTGTCGGGCTCGGCGGGCCTGAGCTTGCGGCGCCCGCGCATGACCTCGCGAACGGATTCCATCGCGTCGGTCATGGTGAGCGAGGTCGGCGTCTGAACCATGATGCCGTCGACGTCACCGCGCGGATTGGTGAAGTGGTGCAGCGGGGAGTTGTAGGGCGCGATGGCGACGCGGTCGAGCGACAGCCCGAACACCGAGCCCTGCTTCTCCAACACACCGATCACGGTGTACGGCATCCCCTTGATGCGCAGCTGGCGCCCGAGCGGATCCAGATCCTTGAAGAAGTATTTTGCGACTTCGTCGCCGATGACGACCACCGGCGCGCCCAGCGACGACTCCTGCTGGGTGAAGAGCCGTCCGGTGTGGACGTCGTATTTCTTGATCGTGAAATAGTCGCCGTCAACGGCGTGCGCTTCGACCTGCTTCGGTCGCGCCCACTGGGTCTGGGCCTGCAGAAATTCCTGGCTCTCCACTGCGTACCGCGAGCCCTCGGGCAGCACGCTGGCGACCAGGGGCAGATCCGAGTGATAGATGCGCGGGCGCCGCAGCCACGAGCGCCACTCTTCTTCGGAGCTGGCTCCATCACCAAACCACGGAAAGCGCCGCAGCGTGAACGTATTCACCCCCAGCATCTTGGCGGCGAAGTCGTTCTCCATGTAGCTGCTCATGCCCTGCACGATCGAGATCACCGCGATCAGGAACATCACCCCGATGCAAACGCCCAGCAGCGTAAAGAAGCTCTTGAGCTTCTGAACCCGGATTTGCCCCAGAGCGAGCCAAACCGCCTCGACGAAAGGCATTGCTACGACTTCCGAGTCAATTCTGGCGCAAGGATGCCGGCAGCCTTGATGAACGTCTCGCGCTTCTCGTCGCTGGCGATCTTTCCGTCGCGCAGCACGATCACGCGGCGGGCGTGTGCCGCGATGTCCGGCTCGTGGGTTACCATGATGACGGTCTGCCCCTGCTCGGCGAGTCCCTCGAAGACGCGCATGATCTCTTCTGACGTCGTCGAGTCGAGATTACCCGTCGGCTCGTCGGCGAGCAGAATGGCCGGCCTGTTGACCAGCGCCCGGGCGATGGCTACACGCTGGCGCTGGCCGCCGGAAAGCTCGTTGGGGCGGTGATTGATGCGATCGCCGAGCTGCACGCGCGTGAGAGCCTCGGTAGCGCGCTGGCGACGCTCGTCGGCCCCGACTCCGGCGTAGACCAGGGGCAGCTCGACATTGTGCAGCGCGGTGGCGCGCGGCAGCAGGTTGAAGGTCTGAAAGACGAATCCGATTTCGCGGTTTCTCACCCTCGCCAGCTCGTCCTCGTCCTTGTCGGAGACGAGCTCACCGGCGAGCCAGTATTCACCGCCATTCGGAGTATCGAGACAGCCGATCAGGTTCATCAGCGTCGATTTGCCCGAGCCCGAGGGTCCCATGATGGCGACGTACTCGTTGCGGCGGATGGCGATGTCGACTCCACGAAGCGCGTGCACCACTTCGCCACCCATGTCGTAATCGCGCTTCAGGTCACGGGTGACGATGACCCAGTCCTTCTCCGGCGCGACGCCGGACTCCGTCGTAACTGCCTGCCGCTCGGCGGTGGTGCTGAGCGGAATCTCATCGGTCTGCTGCGTCATGTTTTCGCCGTCTCGCCGGCCTTGGGCGTTGCTTCCTTCTGCGCGCGCACGGTTGCGCCGTCCTTGAGCTCGCGGATGGCCTGGTAAGTCCCGCCGACGATGTTCTCGCCCTCCTTGAGGCCGGACAACACTTCGAAGTACTTCTCACCCGCGATACCCACCTTTACGGGCCGGAAAGTGACTTTGTTGTTCGCGCCGACGACGAACACTCCCTCGACGTCGCGCTTGCCGACCTGCTTGGCCGGAGCCCTCTTGGCCAGCGTGAGCGAAGTATCCGGCTTCACGCTGTCCTCGCGGACGGTCAGCGCGATGATCGGAATCGACAGCACGTTGTTCCTCGTCGACGTGATGATTTTCGCGGTCGACGAAAAGTCGGGGCGGGTGTCGGGTGGAACGTTGAGCAGCTGAATCGTCACCTCGTAGTCGATCGCCTGATCTGTCGACCCGCCGGTGCCACCGGTGCTCGCTCCCTTCACCGAGCTGTTGGAGATCTCCGAGACCCGGCCGAGGAAAGTCGTGTCCGGAAAGGCGTCGAGCTGCACGACCGCAGAGTCGCCGATCTTGATGCGCGACACGTCGGTCTCGTCGACCTTGACCTTGGTCTCCAGCACGCTCATGTCGCTGATCGTCAGCATGGTGGCCGCGTCCTTGTTGAACGTGCCCTGGATCGCCGTCTCGCCCTGCTCGACGCTCAGGCGCGTAACGCGGCCGCTCATCGGAGCGACGATGGTGGTCTTGCTGAGCAGGGATTGGGCGTCGCGAAGTGACGCCGTCGCCTGGTCCACCTCGTGGTTCGCGGCCTCGAGCGCCGCGGCGTTGACGTCGACCTGCGTTCTCAGCTGCTCGATCTGCTCGTCGGAGACGAGCGTCGGATTCGCCTTCTTGAGCGCCATCAGCCGGTCAAAGTTGCGCTGCGCCTGGGTGAGCGCCGGCTTGGCCTGCGCCGACTGGGCGCGAGCCGAGGCCACCGCCGCCATCGCTCTCTCGACGGACGCCCGGTACTGCGACGGATCGATCTCGAGCAGGAACTGGCCCGCGGTCACCATCTGGCCTTCTTTCACCGCCAGCCTGACGATGCGGCCGCTGATGTCGGCGCTGATGTCCACCTTGGTGTGGGGCTGAACCTGGCCGCTCGCGGTCACCGAAGCGACGAGATCACGCTTCTGGACCTTCTCCATCCGGACTTCGGTCGCCTTGTTGCGGCCCTTCATCGCGCTGGTCACGCCGATGATCACGACCGCCAGGGCGATCGCGCCGGCAACGGTCCACTTGGTGCGTTTCTTCATATGGGTCGATCCGATTAGCGAAGGGGATGACCGACGGCGCTCTCCAGAGCGGCGAAGGCTTTGTGATAGTCGTAGACGGCGTTGATGCGGTCACTCTCGGCTTGCTCGTACGTCGCGCGGGCCTGGGTTAGGTCGACGTAGGTCGTGGCCCCGATACGGTAACGGTCCTGCACGAGCTTTAGCTCCTGCTTCGCCTTGTCGGCATTCTGCTCCTGGAGCGCGACGGTTTTCTCCGCGGTCTGCAGAGTCAGATAGGCCGCGGTGACGTCGGCGGTGAGCGCCAGCTCCCTCGATTTGACCTCGTAGCGCGCGTCGGAGCGGCTGGCCATCGCCTCCTGCAGCCGCTGCTCGCGGGAAAAACCGTCGAACAAGGGCAGCGAGACCACCGCGCTGACGGAGCGCGGCGATTTGGTGAAGTTGAACGGGAAGTGCGAGTTGTTCTGCCTGATCGCCGCCGCCTCAGCGTCAGTGAACGCCATGGCGTTGCACGCGGCGAGCTGGTTGGAGAGGTTGAGCGCCGCACGCACCTCTTCGGTTCTGATGCAGTCGGTCTTCGACGCTTCCAGCTGCGCGGCCGCCTGTTGCACCGGGAAGTTCGAGTTCGCGAAGCCGTAGGTGTATCCGCCGAAGCCCGTCGAGAGCGAGAGGGTCGGCGAGTACTCGCCTTTCTCGCGGCGAACGTTGAGATCGGCGACGCGCTCGCGCGAGCGGAGTGCGAGCACTCCGGGATTGTCGCTATGCGCCGAAGCGATGAGATCCTGCAGGCTGAGCGGCACCGGAGTTACGACGAACTGGCTCACCAGCTTCACGTTGGCGGGCTGCGGCGTCCCCATCAGCTGAAAAAGCCTGAGCTTCTCGATCTCGACCTGGTTGCGCGCCTTGAGCACCTGGACCTTCTGAATGCCCAGCGCGACATCGGCTCTCTGCACATCGAGCTGGGTGCCGGACCCGACGATCTCCCTCGCCTGCGCCAGGATCAGCTCCTGTTGTGAGGCCACCTGGAGCGAATCCTGGAGATCGGCGTTCGCCTCCGCCTGGAGCGCGGAGAGATACTGCTGGGCGACGTTGCTGCGCAGGATCTCGCTCGCGCCGGTGATGTCGGCTTCTACGGCGTCGCGGCTGGCGCGCTGGAGACTGGGCGTGATAAGCGTCGCGGAATTCAAGCGGTAGCTGAGGCCGATCTGGTACTCCGACTGATTGACGTCGGAGCTCGCGCCAAGACTGGTGCCGCTGAAAATCTGCTGACCGCCTTGCTGGCGCTGAACGCTGAGCGACGCATCGGCCGATGGCAGCAGCGCGCCGTAGGCGCTCCGCACCGCCGCGCGGGCTCCTACACGGTTGTTGAGCGTCTGCTGAAGCGCCGGATTGTTGCGTCGAGCCAGCTCGATCGCTCGATCGAGGGTCAATGTGGCGGGCGCGGTCGTATCGGCTGGCACAGCCTGGGCAGATGCCTGCACGGCACCCGCGACAAGACCTAGTAGAAACAGTGATCGTATCATCGTTGGAGAGGTGGGCTTTTCGAACAAGTACGGCCAACTATATAACAGAGTTTCAGGGGCGAACACATCGAGTTTTCTTAAGATTGAATTAAGTGTCCGCCGAGGCGGACGAGCGCGCCACACGCCGCTAACCAGCGTTTACTCGGAAGGCGCAGGAGCGAGGAAGATCCTGTCGCTGATCCTCGAGTAAATGCGGTCGTAAATGAGCTTTCCCTTTTCGGCGGAGGCCAGCGAAGGGCGCCCGATCGAGCCGGCGCTGCCGCTCGGCACCGTCAGCCAGCCGCGGCGGTACCGGCGCAGCTGCTCGCGTGACATCATGTAGTCCTGGGCCTGGTCGAGGCTCACCATCTCCGGTGCCAGATAGAGCATGATCGAGGTGTCCACCTCGTCGCCGTGCATTGCCTCCCGCTGTCCTTCGAGCAGGTCCGAGAGATTCACCCCGAACATGTCCACGACGCGAAGCCGCGCGACGGTGGTCGTCACCGTGGCCAGCGCCTCCTGATGCGGATCGTGGCCGTGGGCCGTGAGAAGGATGAACTCGCGCACGCCCGTCGCTTCCCAGGAATCGATGAGATCGTTGAGCATGCGGTGCAGGGTTTTTTTTCGGAGCGATGCGTTGCCGGTGAAGCCGCGCTCGGTGTCTACGTTGACCCCGTATTCCACCGTCGGAGCGCGCAACACGCCATATTCTGCAGACAGGTCATCAGCCATTCGCTCGACGATGATTGTGTCACAGCCGAGCGGCAGGTGAGGGCCGTGCTGCTCGCAGGTGCCGATGGGGATGATCAGCCGCGGATCATTGCCCAGCACCGCGCTGATTTGCGCGGGATTGAGCTCCTTAACGCGCAGCGGTCCTGAAACTGGAATCGGGGAGGGAAGAGTCATCGCGTCAGCCGTAAGTCCTAATGTAAGAAGCCGACGCCTGTCGCGGCGCGCAATCCTCGCCGCGGCGGCGGTTCCCCTCTTTCTGATCGCGATGTGGGTGAGGACCCCGGCGCTGCCGCGCACCAGCGGAACGCCGCCGCAGTCGGGCGTCGATCGCGCAGCAGCGATGGAGGGTGCGACGCGCGCCCTAGAGCGAGCGCTTACGGACACGCGCCAAAGCCTCGAGGAGCGCGCCACGGCGGCGCTCGATGCGCCGGCGAATCCGGAAGCGGCGTTCGGCTTCCTGTCCTCGCGCTCACCGCGCCGCGACGGCGAATCGGTCCTCGTATTCGACGGCGCCAAGCCCCTGGCCTGGTCGGGCGACATGCGTATCGCTCCCGACACCGTGTTCTCGCCCGTCAGCGTCGGCTTCACGCCTTTCTACACGACGTTGAACGTCGTGAAAGTCCGGGGCAATCGGCGGGTGGTCGCTTCCGCGGTGCTCGATGCGGCCGAGCCGGCCGACGCGCTCACCGAGTCGGTAACCAATCGACTGTCTTCCACGGAGAGCGTTTCTTCCTACGACCTGTCGCCGCCATCGGTGTCCAGCGGCGGACCCGTCGTCCTCTGGGTTGACGGCAAACCGGTTCTGCGCGCTCGTCCCGAGCTTGCCACGCCGGAAGAGAGTCGCTTCCGGCAAGCCGCGATGGTACGCGCCCGGGGAACCGTCGCCCTGATCATTCTCGGGTTGGTCTTTCTCTACTTCGCCTGGCGCGACCGGCATTCGTTGACCGAGCGACTTCTGGCGGTCGGCGCGGCTCTCGGACTCACCGCTCTGCTGCCGTGGAATTCATTCTCCAACACGTCGCGCCTTTTTGACCCGGCGTACTACTTCTCCAAGCTTGGCGGACCGCTCACCGCCAGCGCCGCCGCGCTGTGCATCAGCTCGTGCCTCATCCTGATGGCGGTGTTCGCGTTGATTCGCGCGCAACCCCGCGCGCGTTGGCCACGGGCAGCTGCCCTGACGGGCGCAATCGTGTCGCTGGGCATCGGCATCCCATTCGGCTCGAACATCGTTCGGGGCATCGGACAACCGCCGTGGGGCTCGACCCCCGGCTTGTGGCTGGCCTGGGAGGTGCCGCTTTTCGTCTTCCTCTTCGCCGTGCTCCTGGCGGCGTACTGGATGCTGAGAATGGCTCTCGGACGAGAGGGCGAAGTCTCCTTCCGCGCCGCGCTGATCGTCGCGTCGGTTGCCGGCGTCGTAGCTCTGGCGGCGGTGTGGTCGACGACGTCGAAGCAGCGGATGCAGCTTGCCGAAGAGGATGTCGCGGCGCTCGGCCACGTCGATGACTACGCGCTGCAGCTCACCAGGCGCCTTGTGACAACGCTGGCACAATCGACCGAATCCGGCAGCCGCGCCGATCTGCTCAAGGTTTACGCCGCGTCGGATCTGGCCGACGCCGAGTATCCGGCGATCCTTGCATCGTGGGACCGTGGGGGGAACCAGCTATCCGAGTTCGCCGTCGTGCCCGCCGAGCCCGATTCGCCGGCCGTCGCCAGCGCCGTCAGAGAGACGCTGGCGACGCATCAGCCGGTGACGAGAAGCATTCTGGGTCCAACCGGCGTCCAGATACTCGCCGCGGTTTTCCATCCCAGCGGCGGCGCGACCTCGGTGCTCGTGCTTCCGAGGACCCGGCTTCTGGGGACAAACCCCTACGCCGCGCTGCTCGGTATGGCGTCACCGACAGGCGGCGATCCGCCCTACGTTGTCGCCCTGGCCGACGCTTCTCCGGGCGTCGGCGCCGACACGACGCGCGTGCGGTGGCGCCGGGTCGGAGACGAGCTCCACGGCGACAGGCTGATAGCGACCAGCTCGGGCACGATGCGGGCGCACGTGGAGATCGACCTGCGCTCGATCTGGGCGCGGGGTGAGCGCGGGATCCTGGTACTGCTCTTCGATCTAATGGTGGCGGGATTTCTCTGGCTGCTCGGTGCGCTCGCGGAAAAAGGCTTCGTGCGCTGGCTGCGGGTGCGAGCGTCGCGGTGGATTTATACCTATCACGCGCGACTCACCATGGCGCTGTTCGCGTTCTTCGTCCTGCCCGCGATCGCGTTCGCCTGGTGGTCGTACCAGCGTCTGCAGAGCGACGACATGCAGACCAGAGAAGTATTAGTGCGCGAGACCCTGCACGCGGTGGTGACCGGCAACGACTACGATCTTCCGTCGGCGGCGCGGCGGTTCGACACGCCGCTCTTTCTTTACCAGAACGGCTTGCTGGTTCGAAGCAGCGACAGTCTGCTCGACGCGCTGGCGCCCGCGGGGCGTCCGTTGCCGCCGCGGGTCGATCTGCAAATCGATCGCGGCGGAGAGCTCACCGCGGCGTGGCAAGAGAAACTCGGCGCCGCGAGAGTGCTCTTTGGATACGCCACGGCGGTGGGGCCGGCTCAGCAGCGCTACGTCCTCGCCGCGCCGGCGCGGACCGACGATCTCGCGCTCGATCGGCGGCGTCGCGATCTCGGGATGCTCGTCCTCTTCGCCACTGCGGCGGGCGCTCTTGCCGCCCTGTGGCTGAGTGGAATCGCGGCCAAGCGTCTGGCGCGCGATCTCGAGCTCAGCCGGATCGAGGTCGCCCGCGCTGAGCGCGTGCTCGCCTGGGGCGAGATGGCCCGGCAGGTCGCGCATGAGATCAAGAATCCGCTGACGCCGATACGGCTGGGCGTTCAACATCTGCGGCGAGCGCGCAGCGATCCGCGGGTCGACTACGATACGGTGCTCAACGACAACGTCAGACGCATCCTCGCCGAGATCGACCGGCTCGACGAAATCGCGCGCTCGTTCAGCAGATACGGAAGCGCGCCCGGCGATCTGCCTCCCGCCGAGGCAGTCGACGTTGCAGCCGTCACGTCGGACGTAGCCGGCCTCGAGCAGATGGGAGACAAGAAGGTGAAGTGGCGGCTGCGTGGCGCGGACAAGCCCGTGTGGGCGATGGCGCGCAAGGATGAGATGCGGGATGTCCTGCTCAACATCTTCGAGAATGCGCGCCTGGCCGGAGCCAGACAGGTCGATATCAGCATTCAGGAGGATGAGGGCAGAGTGAGGATCGAGACCGTCGACAATGGCGGCGGCATTCCGTCGGCGGTTATGCCGCGGATCTTCGAGCCCCATTTTTCCACGCGCACCACCGGAAGCGGACTTGGCCTTGCCGTCACGCGCCGCCTCATCGAGGCGTGGGGCGGCGAGATTGCCATCACCAGCGAAGAAGGAATGGGAACGAGAGTGCTGATATTGCTGACGAGGAGCGCGCCGTGACGCCGGTCAATCGCGGGGTGGTGACGCCGCGTGCGACGAAGGTCTTGCCGCCTCATTTGATGGAGTGGCAGCTGCCCCCGGAATGGTCGTGGGGTCCCGGCGGAATGGTCGGAGACTACCGGCACTACCAGGAAGTCATCGACGTGCTCGGGCGCTCGCTGTCGCTCGTCACCGCTCCGAATCCGGAGCACACGGCGTGGCTGTTCGAGGAGGCGCGACAGCTCGCGCAGCGGAGTCATCCATCGATCCCGACCACGTACCACTACTGGACATCGTACCGCGAGAGTCCGCGCGGACCGGGATATCTCCGGCGCTGGGTGACTGGTGAGACGGTGAGGGCGCGGCTGGCCCGACTTGGGCTCGCCGACATTCCGTACGTGCTGCAACTGCTTCGCGGCGCATGCTCCACGCTTTCGTACCTGCACGAAACAGGGATCGCCCACGGCGGGTTGAACGGTGATGCGCTCTGGACCACTCCGACCGGAAGGCTGTGGATGCTCGAGTGGCAGTGGGCGGTGCCGCGCGATGCCATCCCGGCGGGCGTGAGACCGGGAAACGACCCGCTGGAAATCGCCTCGATGGAGAGCACGCGTGCTTTGCGGGAAGAGCTCCTGCCGATGCCGCCCGAATGGGAATCCCATGAATGGGTGCCCACGCCGGCCAGCGATCAATGGCAGCTGGCGGCGATGTGTTTCACCGCGCTCACCGGCGAGACGCCGCCTTCGCGCGGCGCGCCGCCGGTGAAGCTGGTGCGCCCGGAGACCCCTGAATCGATGGCGAGCGCGCTCGACCGTGCGCTGTCACGCGATCCGGCCGACCGGTATCCGTCCCTCGCGGTGATGTTGCGCGCCGTCGATCGCGGCGATCCGGGGCGCACGGTTGCGATAGTGCGCGGCGAGCCCGATCGCGGAGCGAACGAGTCGGCCGAAGCACGCGTGCGCTGGGCGGTCGGCGACGACTACGAGATCCTTTCCAAGCTGGGAAGCGGCGCGTTCGGAACCGTCTGGCGGGCGCGCGATCTGTCGCTGGAGCGTGAAGTAGCGCTGAAGGCCCTTCACCCCAGCGTTGCGCGCGACGACCGCGCGGTGCGGGCGTTCTGGCGCGAAGCTCGTCTGGCGGCGCAGCTCGCGCATCCGGCGATCGTGCCGATCTACGACTGGGACTCGAGCGGGGACCTGTCGTGGTACACGATGGAGCTGGCGGAGGAAGGCAGCGTCGCCAGTCTCGTTGCGCGTTCCGGGCCGCGCCAGGTGGTCGAGATCGCGTCGCAGGTCTCGCTGGTTCTGGACGGCCTCATCGTCGCGCACGCCAACGCCATTCTGCACCGCGACCTGAAGCCGGAGAACATTCTGATCGACCGCTACCAGCGCTGGCGCATCACCGACTTCGGAATCGCCAACGTCACGGGCGAGGATGTAGCGACGACGACGGGTACCCCGGCGTTCGCGGCGCCCGAGCAGCTGCTCGGGGAGCAGCAGGGACCGGCGGCTGACTATTTCGCGCTGGCTTCGATCGTGTACTTCACCCTGACGGGTGATACGCCATTCGGTGCCGACGATGCGAGGAGCATTCTTGGGCGGCAGCTCAAGGAGGATGCGGATCTCGCACTGTTTCCGGCTGTGCTCGCGGCCTGGTTTCGCACCGCGTTCGCGGCGAAGGCGGAAGACAGGTTTGCCGATGGTGCAGCGATGAAAGAAGCCTGGGAGTCGGCAACGGGGAAAATCGTGGCGCGACAGCGCGGCTCGTGGTGGCGTCGGGTGGTTTCGTGACTGGTCATCGAGTGTGTCGGCCAGCACCGGTCGCGGTGGCTGCGAAATTGGCACTCTGTCGACCGAGCAAACCCGGCTGACGGGCGTGAGGCGCCCTGTTTGGCGGTTAAGATGCCGTATTTTCCGTTCGCAGACGGTGGCTGGCGTGGCACTTGCAAGCCGATTTGGCCACGACGAGGACGGTTACCCTTGCTGAAATTCGGCGAAGCGTGACGAATGTTTGTCGCGTTGTTTTGAACAGGAATGGCATCACTAGCTTATCGGGAAAGACTTGCTAGTTTGTCCGGTTGTGAGAGGGACGGGTCTGGAGAGTGCTTGAGCGCTCACTGGGCATGCATCCTGCCTCACGACGCAACGTGCAACTGTGGTAACCGCTGCAAAGCATCTCCACCCTTTGAGAGGAACCAATCATGTTGAGAAGAAGTTGGACCGTCTGCGCGATGACGGCCTTACTCCTCGGCGGATCGGCGGCGGCACAGTCGCCCGGTACGTTGCTGGTAGGAGGGTTCGGCACGTGGACGCACTTCGATAGTAAATGGAACCTGGATACGAGTTTCGGAAAGTCCTGGGGTTACGGCGGGCGTGTTGGAGCGTTCATCGCGCCGAACTGGAACCTCGAGGCTGACGGCTGGTATACGCCGGCGCGCTCGGCGGCCGGCACTCGCTTCCTCGGCTCTGGCTCGAATGCAGTAGGCGGCGACGTCAAGGCGAGCGCCTTTACCGCGCGGCTCGTTTACAGCTTCCCCCTCGGGAACCTGCCCTCGATCCATATCGGAGCCGGCGGAGCTCTCGAGAACTTCCGCGGCGGCACCGATCTTGGCGCCGGCACCTATCAGTATGGCGTCAACGGCCTGGCTGGATTCAACCTCGGCATCAGCGGCGTCTCACTGCGAATCGACGGACTCGTGAACTACCTGCCCTCCAACGGCGGAAAGTTCGATTTCGGCGCGCAGGCTGGACTCCAGCTCTCTCCGGACATCAACAATCTTTTCGGCGGCGGCGCGACGGGTAACCCGGTCATGTGGGCACCCTATGTGTGGTGGGACGATCTCGCTGCGCCCCTTCCGGGAACCGTTGAAGTCGGCGGCTTTGTGCAATGGAGCCACTTCGACGACAACGCCGGAGTAGCCGGCGCTGTGCCCGACAACGGAATCGGTTACGGCGGGCGTGTCGGAGTTTTCCTGAGCGACCCGCGTTGGGAGCTCGAAGGCGATGGCTATTATGACCCGCGCAGCAATCGCGCGGCCGTCGGCACCGGTGGCTTCAACGCTACCAACAGGCCGACCGATGTCAATGCGTCGGCGTTCGCGACTCGCCTCAACTACAACTTCCCGATCGGCAACTTCATCGGGGGTCGTCAGAGCCAGTTCATCATCGGTGCGGGTGGCACGCGCACCAGCTACAAGTTCAAGGGTGGAACTGGGCCGGGAAATATCGCCGACAGCTATACCTATAATTTCGGCGTCAGTGGGCTGGCCGGCATTCGTCTCGGCATCGCCAATCGCACGGCACTTCGCATCGATGGCGTGGCGGACTACATGCCGAACCACAAGCCGAGCGCGAATCTCAACTTCCACGTTCGTGGTGGTCTGAGCTTCCTGTTCGGTGGCGCACGTCCGGAGGTTATGTGCACGTACGCCGGCCTCGAGAGCATTCCTGCTTCGAGCCCGAACTGCGTTGCGCCGCCCCCGCCGCCTCCGCCACCGCCGCCGCCGGCAACCTGCCAGTACAACTCGTCGATCCTGGCGACCGATCCGGCTTGCGTCGCTCCGCCAGTAATCGTGGCGATCGACACGACCAAGATCACTGGCCCGATCTACTTCGACTTCGACAAGTCGACGATCAGACCGGATGCGGCTGCTACACTCGACGCGAAGATTCCATGGCTGCAGGCTAACCCCGGAATGAGAATTCGTATCGAGGGTAACGCTGACGAGCGTGGCTCCGACGAGTACAACCTGGCCCTCGGCCAGCGCCGCGCGGCAAGCGCCAAGCGGTACCTCGTTGACCACGGCATTGCGGCAGATCGCTTCGACCTCGTGTC
>DASXGU010000122.1:0-7896 GCA_036488915.1 Gemmatimonadaceae bacterium
CTTGGCGCACAGCTCCTTCGATACCTCGCGCACGGTCGTTGGGAACCCGGCAGCGGCGCAAACCTGGGCAATTCCGCTGCCCATCAAGCCTCCGCCAATGACGCCGACCTTGCTGATCGTTTTCATCTATCGCCTGGGGAGTCTCGCACGTGAGGAGATCGCGCCGAGCAAGCCGGGTCGCTCGAACTCGCCATGCTCGAGACGATCGAGGATCTGCTCCAGCGCGAGCTGAACGCTGGCGAGCACGCCACGATGAGTGCGGGCGACCTGGTAAGCGGCGAAGCTTCCACCAGCCACTGGGACCACGGCGGCACCCGCAACGGCGATGATCGGCAGGCCCACCACGACCAGTCCGAGCCCGACTACTCCGCTGACCGCAGCGGCCATCGCGCCGACGAATCCGCCGATGGCCACGCGCCGCGCGCGGCTGGCATGGATGTCGGCGTCGAGCCTGACCACCACCCGCGAAGAATCCACGGGCATGACGGTCGCCGAGACCTGACTCGCATCCATCAGGTAGAATCCGCGGCCGCTGACGTTGACGGTGCGGCGAAGCTTGCCGAAGAGTCCGCGCTGCGGCTCCCAGGTGATGCGGTCGGCGAAGCGCCGCTGGACCTGCAGGCACTCGTCGCGGAGCATCCACGTATCTATGGTGGCGAGGATGTCGCGTGGATTGCCGGGGACCGTGCGGGTAGCGCTGGCGAAACCGGCGCCGGCGACCTGCGCGACCAATCCACGCTCCTCGGGGACGTTGACGCGGGTGCGCTCTTCGGCGAGCGCCTGGTTGATCGTCGCCGGAGTAAGTCCGACTTCACTGCCGATGTCCATCAGCTGGCGCTCGCTGATCAAATCCCCCGACTCGGGCATTGCCCCCGCTCCCTGTAGCTCGGCGGCGCGGGCGAGCACCCGGTCGAGCGCCTGACGATCCAGCAAGGTCTGCCGGGGGGCGGCCGGAACGGGTGGCGCCGGTGGCTTTTGATCGGATTCGGCCATGCCGAATTATACGGCTTAGATACCTCCGAGTACGACATCGAGCTGCCTGCCAATGGCGTCTCGAATCACGTCGGGGATGGAGAAGGTCGAGTTGAAAGTATTCTGCAAGCTGGCTCCCGCCGTGCGGTTCACCGATGCCAGGTAGTAGCGCATGTATCCATCGAGCAGCTCCGGCGACGTGCGCTGAATGAGGAGCGCTCCGCCCCGAACCGCCGCCGAGCTCTGGTACCGCTCACCGACGCCGGTGCGACGCTGCTCCGGGGTGATGTTGTCGGTGACGGCGGTGGCGGCGAGACTCGATACGGCTTCGTGGGCAAAAACGTAAATCGCCTGCACGGCGTCACTGGGCCGATCCGGAAAGGTGACCGTGATGATGTTGGACTGCTTGCCGTTCGTGAGCGACCTCCCCTCCCCGTCGAGCGGCAGAGAGAGGAGAATCGTGCCCTGCGCCTGCTGGGTGTTGTTTAGGAATGCCTGCATGCGCGGCCGATAGGTGCGCTGCCAGAGAGTATCCACCAGATCGAGGACGTTGCTCTTTTCGCGCTGCTGCTCCAGCCAATAGGAGTGATAGAAGCGCGTGCTCTCGTCGTTGAGAGACTGAACGAACAGGCGCGCCCATTCCCGGTCCGCGCTGGTCGGGAAATACGCGGCCAGAAATGCGATGGCGTTTGCCTGTTGCTGCGACGACGCGGCGCGCGGATCGCCATTGGCGCGGATGAAGAGATCGACAGCCTGATTCAGCTCCGCCCACGACGAGAACGAGAGGGGCACGAACTGCGCGTTGATCAGCTGCGGATTGGTCGCGAGGCGCGCGCGCAGTCTGTCGCGATTGGCGTCGAGCTGAGTCACCACATTCGCGCGGTTCTTTAGAACAGTCATGTCTGTGCCGTAGCCGCGACGGAAGAAGGGCACGAAGGTCGTGTCTTCCTGAAGCAGTGCGAATCCGTGCAGCCACAGATCGACGTGCTCCCTGGTCTTGATGGGCCAGATGATCGATGATGTGGGAGTCTGGCCGGCGCCGACTCCGCCCGGAGTGACAGGGCCACCGGCACCGCCTGCTCCGCCTCCGGTGCCGACGCTGGCGCACCCGGCCGCGAGCGCAGCGGCGACGCCGAGTCCCGCTATTCTCATCAGTGGCTTCATGATTTTCCCCGTTTCGCTGTCGCCAGCTCAGTCTATTGAATTGATTCGACTATAAGCGCGATGCCCTGGCCGCCGCCGATGCAGGCAGTGCCGAGCCCGTAACGTTTGCCCTGAGCGCGCAAAGCATGCAGTAGATGGGCCGTTATCCTCGCTCCTGACGCGGCCAGCGGGTGACTGAGCGCGATCGCCCCGCCGTGCACGTTTAGTCGCTCACGCGGCAAAGCAAGCTCTCGCTCGACGGCGCAGGTCTGGGCGGCAAACGCCTCGTTCACTTCGATCAGATCCATGTCGTCCATCGTCAATCCGGCACTTGCCAGCGCTGCCCTGGATGCCGGAACGGGTCCGATTCCCATGACCGCCGGATCGACGCCGGCGATTCCCCACGACACCAATCGCCCGAGCGGCTGAAGCTTTCGATCCCGGGCCACTTTTTCGCTGGCGATCACCATCGCGCCGGCGCCGTCGCCTATGCCCGACGCATTGCCCGCGGTTACGACGCCCCCTTTGCGGAACACCGGCTTGAGCGCGGCCAGCTTCTCGGCGGTCGTGTCCGGGCGCATGTGCTCGTCGGTGGTCATCTCCTCGGTCTTGCCGGTTTTTGGATTCTGGATCGGCACAGGGACGACCTCGTCCCGGAACACGCCGGCGTCCCACGCTGCTTTGGAAAGCTGCTGCGACCGCAGCGCGAACTCATCGACGCACCCGCGATCGAGCTTGTATCTGTCGGCGAGATTCTCGGCGGTCTCCGCCATGCCGAGCCCGACGTATGAGTCGGTGAGCCCCTCCCACAGCACATCTTCCATCACTGGCGCCTTGCCGAGTGGAGTTCCCCAGCGGAGGCCGCGGGTGACGTGAGGTGCCTGAGACATCGACTCCGCGCCGCCGACGAGGCAGATCCCGGCGTCGCCGAGCATGATATCCTGGGCGCCGCTGACGACGGATTGGAAGCCGGAACCGCACAGTCGGTTGAGCGTCAGCGCCGATGTCTCCTGGCGGGCGCCCGATTTGAGCGCGACGTGCCGGGCGAAGTAGATCGAATCGCTGGTGGTGTAGAGGACGTTTCCGAAAATCGTCTCATCTACATCGCTCGGCTCGAGGCCCGCTCGCTGGATTGCGGATTTCGAGGCGACGACGGCGAGGTCGATTGGAGAGAACGGCTTCAGCTTGCCGCCGAAGGTGCCGAACGGCGTACGGACGGCGGAGAGGAAGACGATGCCTTTGCTCGCTGCCATGCTAAGTCTTCCGCCCGCAGTTGACACAGAACTTCCAAACGGGATCCAGCTCTGCCCCGCACCCGGCGCAGTGCTTGGCGGAAAGATTTTGCCCGCAATGCGGACAGTAGATCGCCTTTCGACCCTCGGGCAGCGTTCCCCCGCAAAACTTGCAGCTGTCGACGTCGGTCGCCAGTCCGCCGGGCACGGCAAACGATGTCCCATCGCCGCCCTCGCCGGCGCCGTTGCTGGCCGTCGCGTAGCCGCCGGAGTTCTGTGCGGGAACCGTCACGCCCAGCTTCTGCAGCGCGTCGGGCGCCAGTGAGATTCTCGTTTCGGCGTAGTCTCTGAAGGCGCCGACATCCGCGTGCGCGGACGCCATCTCCTTCTTCAGCCGGTCCTGCATGGTCTGGTCGGCCCTGATGTAGCCCTTCTCTCCCGAGAGCAATCTCGTCACCGCGGCCTCGTAATCCTGGTTCGTATCGATGCCGAGGTCGCGCCGGTAGTGCCGGTAGGGAACGAGAGTGTCGTACAGCTCCTGGACGGTGAACGGCACGCTCAGATACTCGGCGTGACCGTTCCTGATGTTGGTCACGAGGCGCTGAAAGAGTCGGTCTAGGTCGTCCATGCTCGCTTGTTCGGCCGGAACGATTGAAGATCGGGGAAAGGAGCGGTCTCTTTTACCGCGCCCGCCTTCTGCTTCGCGATCCAGCTCTGGAATTCTGATTGCTGCAGGCCCGCGGAATTCGTCTGTGCCGCCGCCGCGCGGGTCGCCAGGAAGTTGGCGTACTCATTCTGGGGATGGCCGACGTGTCCACGAACCCATCTCCACTGCACCTCGTGCCGGTCAACTGCCTCGACAGCCTGCTTCCACAGCTCGAGGTTCTCGATCGGCCCCGTCTTTCTCTTCCAGCCCCGTGCCATCCATCCCGCCACCCACGAGCTCATCCCTTCGACGATGTACTTCGAGTCGCTGGTGAAAAGTACGCGATATGAATTTCCGCGGCGCGAGATCTCACGGAAAGCCTCGATCACGGAGCGGAGGGCCATGCGGTTGTTGGTAGTCGAAGGCTCCGAGATCCAATAGTCGCAGCGCGCGACCTCGGTCGATTTGGGATGCAGCCACTCGATCAGGCCGCCAGCGCCGCCCGGGTTGTCGCCGTCGCGCCCGTTCCCCAGACACGATTCGTCGGCATAGATGGCTACGAGATCGCCGGTTTTCGCTTTTGAGCGTGTCAACGCACCACCTCGAAGCTGTCCATCTCGTCGAGGTAAAGCGTGATCGCGTCGCCCGTCGTCGGATGCGTCGCCTCGACCGCCTCGCGTCCCCTGATCGTCCGGAGACGCGTTGGAATGACGACAAACTCCGTCCCGCGCCGATAGGCAGCGATCCTGCTTCCCCGGAGTATGGCGCCCTCGAGCGCATCGTACTGATTGTGCGTCCACTCGGTCACTTGATCTCTCGATCCTGATTTCCGAACACCAGCGGTGCCCCTACCTAATCGAAACTCGATGCAGTCGATACGCCAGTGCGACAGCCGAGACCGTCAGGTCCCGGCCATCCATTCGGCGACCACTCGCCGCAGAACCCTCGTCGCCGTCTCGATCTCCGAGACTGGCACGAACTCCTCGGCCGCGTGCGCCAGCGCGATGTCGCCCGGACCAAAGCAGACCGCCGGAATCCCCGCCTCGTTGAACAACGCGGCATCGGTCCACGCAGACAATCCCTCGATTCTCTCCGGCACGCTCTCCCCGGCGAGCGCGCCGCGTAACGCGGCTACCACCGGTGTATCCAGCGGCACATCGCTTGGCAGCTGCGCGGTCAGAAGGCTGATGCTGGCATCGAATCGAGGGTTCCGGGAGCGAACGGCGGCGCACGCTTGATGAATTTCCGCCAGCGCGAGGTCGGCCGATTCTCCGGGGAGCGTCCGCCGCTCGATCGACAGCACGCACGATTCGGGATAGGTAGACATGCCAACGCCGCCCCGGATTTTGGAGGCATGCAGCGAGCCGCGCCCGAGCAGTGGATGGCGCAATCCGGAATCACGGCCCCGCTCGACGCGCTCCAGCTCGGCGAGCAGCAAGCCCGCGTGGGTGATTGCGTCGACCCCGATGTCGTAGCGACTGCCGTGCGCCGCGCGACCCGTGAAGGTGACGTCGATCCAGGCGAACCCGCGATGCGCCGGACAAATCGCCAGGCGCGTCGGTTCGGTGATGATCACCGCCGTCGCCGAAATTCCGTCAGCGAGCAGAGCGCGGGTGCCGAGGCTCTCGTACTCCTCATCGACGACCGCCGTGACGATCAGCCTTCGTTCTTTTGCGGAGCCGGCGCCGAGCGCGGCAGCGGCGCACATCGCCGCGACCCCTGCTTTCATGTCGGCAGAGCCACGCCCGTAAAGCCGGTCGCCGTGCAGCTGTGGGTTGAAGGGCGGGTGCACCATCCCTTCGACGCCGACGACATCGAGGTGTCCGTTGAGCATCAGCGCCGGCGCGTCCGTGGGCCCCAAACCGGCGATGACGTTGGGGCGGCCGGGCACGCTCTCGAGAAGTCGAACATCGAAGCCCCAGTCGTCGAGGACAGAGGCGAGGACGCGCGCACAGTCACCCTCGCCGGGTGAATCTGGCGCCAGCGTCGGATTTCTCGAATCGATTTGGATCAGTGCGCGGGCGAGCGCGACGGCGTCGCCACGCCGGATTGCCACAGCCTACCTTTTCTTTGCCGCTTTCGCCGAAGCTTTGGGTTTGGCCTTGGCGGCAGCCTTGACGGGCTTCTTTGCGGCCGGCTTCATGGTCGGCTTTTTCGCCGTCGGCTTCTTGGTCGCCACAGCGTGTTTTGCGGTCGGCTTGGCGGCCGGAGCAGGGACGTGTCTGGCGGGAGCGGCGTGCGAGGTCGGCGGTGCGTGGTTGTGGGACTCTGGCCGTGGAGCTGGCTTCGCCGCCGTCGGATGCGCGACTGGCGCGACTGGCTTTCTCTTCGAGTGCGAGGCTTCGACCTCACGCATCAGCTTGTCGGCTTCGTCCTGGGTCATCTGACCCCGGCGTACCATGTACTGGAGCAGGTCGCGCGCGCTCTCGAGCACCAGTCCGGTCAAACCCGCGGCGGCGCCGATCACGTCCTTCATGGCGGCGGCCATCTTGCTTCCGGCCTCGAGGCTGATCTCGTGCGCCTTCGCCGCCATCTCGGCGACGGTATCTTTTACGTCGGCTCCGCGATGGCCGGGGCTGCGCTTGGGCGGTACTACTGGCGCCCCAGTGGCAGGGGCGGGAGCAGGCGCTGGTGGTGTTACTGTCGCGACTGCTGATTTTTCTTTGTCAGGCATTTATGGGCTCCGGTCAGCGGCAAGGGGTGAAGCTGACGGGTACATATCACAGAACTAGGTTGACCCGCATGGGG
Source organism: Gemmatimonadaceae bacterium (assembly GCA_036488915.1). GTDB lineage: Bacteria > Gemmatimonadota > Gemmatimonadetes > Gemmatimonadales > Gemmatimonadaceae > UBA4720. The sequence continues at coordinate 6,742 of DASXGU010000122.1, forward strand.
TTCGAACGCGGCTAAGTATATGATTTTTCGTGACTAAAACAAGGTGGCATCATCTCGGTTCACCCACCCCTTGGAATGCCCATTTTCACAACATACTGGGGACAGGATCAAAACACTGTCAGGACAGTTAGGCGCCTCATCACGCTAAATGAAGCTAAAAGTGCTCGATCTCAGCAGGGTTCTCGCGGGCCCGGTCTGCTCCATGATGCTAGGCGATCTCGGAGCCGACGTCATCAAAGTCGAAAGGCCCGGCGAGGGCGACGATACCCGGGGGTGGGGTCCACCGTTTGACGACACTGGGCAGAGCGCCTACTTCCTTTCCATCAACCGCAACAAGAAAAGTCTGGCCGCCGATCTGGCCGCGCCCGCGGATCGCGCGACGGTCCTCGATCTCATCCGGTCCGCCGACGTCGTTCTCGACAACTTCCTTCCCGGTTCGCTTCAACGCCTGGGTATCGATCGCGACGCCGAGCTGGAGAAAAACCAGAACCTCATCTGGTGCCGAATTTCCGGTTTCGGGCCGGCGAGCAGTCGCTCGGGATACGATTTCGTCACCCAGGCGGAGTGTGGCTGGATGTCGATAACGGGAGAAGCGCGCGGCTCGCCGATGAAGATTGGCGTAGCGCTGGCCGACGTCATCGCTGGAAAGGATGCCGCCATCGCGATCCTCGCCGTCGTGGCATCACTCACAGACAGCCCGGTGTCGGCCGAGCGGCGTCGAATCGACATCTCGCTCGCCCATAGCGCGCTGGCGTCGCTCGTCAATGTCGCGCAGAACGTGCTCGTCTCCGGCGCCGATGCGAAGCGCTGGGGCAACGCGCACCCGAATCTCGTTCCCTATCAGCTGTTCGATGCCGCGGATCGTCCCCTCGTAATTGCAGTCGGCAGCGACCGGCAGTGGGCGGCGTGCACCGAAGCGCTCGCCCTCGAGGAGCTCGCGGGGGACCGAAGGCTGCATACGAACGCTGGTCGGGTGGAAAATCGCGAGCGTGTGATTTCGGCAATCGCAGAGCGCATCGGCGAGAAGAAAGCGGGTTACTGGATCGAGCATCTCCAATCGGCGGGAGTTCCCTGCGGATTGGTTCGCACCGTCGCGGAGGCCCTACGGGACACTGATGCGGATCCCGTCACTGGAATCCCGCCGAGCGTGCCGGG
>DASXGU010000133.1:0-1597 GCA_036488915.1 Gemmatimonadaceae bacterium
CTATCCGCCCAAGTTCTACCCGGACACGACCTACCTCATGGCGAGCGGCGTCGAGAGCGGCGCCGAGACGATCAGCTACTGGCTCCGCGCCGATTCCTCCTCGCCCTATTCCAATCGGTATACGCTGTGGCGTCGGGTGAATGCGCTGCCGGCGACTCTGGTCGCGCGCGGGATCGTGAAGGATAGGCGTGATACCATGGCGGTGTTCACCTACTACAAGGCCGACTCGACCAACCGGCTGGTCGCGGTCCCGAAGAGCAGGTTTCCTCTGTATCACACCAAGATCCACGGCGCGTCGACGGACACTGGTGCAACCGCGGTGACCGACAGCATCCGCGCGGTGCGGGTGCACTTCCTGGCCGCGTCACGCGATCCGCGGACGGGGAAGGACGCGCTGCGAACCGTCGACGTGTTGGTCCGGCTGATGAACTCCGGACTCCTCCACTTCACCAGCTGCGGGCAGCCTCCGCTCGGCGCCAACACGCCAGTTGCCACGTCGTCCGTCGCCGGCGCGGAGGTCAAGACAGTCACGCTCACGTGGACCAAGTCAGGCGATGACGGCATCGGGGAGAAGGACATCGAGCGCTACGCCATCTTCCGGCGCCTCACCTCCGACGCCTCGTTCGCGGACCCGGTGGCGAGCATTCCGGCCTCCATGTCGGCGTCGTACAGCTTCGTCGACACGCAAGTCCTGCCGAACCAGACGTACGTCTATGGTGTCGCCGCGCAGGATTGCACGCCGCTGCTGTCCGGCCTGACGACAGCGCTGCCGGTCACCGTCAACCCATAGGAGCCGACATGCTTGCCCTTCGTCATCATGGGCGCCGCCAACGCGTGCGCTCTACCCGCCTCGAGCCTCGGCGCGGCGTGGCGCTCGTGTTCGTGCTCATGTTCGTCGTGGCCATGGCGGCGCTGGCCATGGGATCGATCTTCATGGCCTCCAACTCGAATCTCCTCGCGAAGTCGTACGACAAAGAGCGCGATCTCAAGTTCGCCGCCGAGATGGCGCTGGCGATCGGCAAGAGCCGCGTGAACACCGACCCGTCGATCCTGGTGATGGGTCCCGACACGCTCGACAAGGCGATTCTGCTGGGACAGACGCTCACCGGTGCGGACAACAAACCGATCCCCGGGATCACGGTCAACGTCTACGTCGGCCCGACCGGGTCGACCAGCGGCCAGCTTGGGCGCTTTTCCAGCATCGTCGCGGAAGCCCGCGATGCACGTGGGAACGGCTTCATTCGCCGCCTCGAGCTCACCCAAGAGAGCTTCGCCAAGTTCGCCTACTGGTCCAACAGCGAAACCAACAACGGGAGCACCATCTACTTCAACAATGGCGACGAACTGTGGGGCCCGGTGTGGTCGAACGACAACATCAACATCGGGTCCGGCGGCGCGCTCTTCCATGATCAGGTGGCCACGGCCGGCGTGGTCAACGGAAAGTCATACGGCACGTACGCCAAGGGCGTGCTCGAGAGGCAACCCCTGATCAAGCTCCCGAGCACGACGAGCCTTGCGAAGTTCCAGACGCTCGCCAGCACGGCCGGTTGGAGCTTCAGCAGCGCGGACGTGGCGAGCAACGACGAAGCGCAAGTTC
>DASXGU010000237.1:0-8890 GCA_036488915.1 Gemmatimonadaceae bacterium
CCGCGCACGGTGATGAGGCCGGGATCCCCCGGCCCTGCGCCGACGAAGAATACCTTTCCCTCGCTCACGTGCGTTCCACCGACAGCCCGACGCGCGCCGCCCAGGCCTTGTACTCTACCGGCGAGATCTCCGATGGCTTGATCTCGCTGCGGCCGCCCCAGAACACGTTGGTGTAGCTGACGGGAATCCCCACCTCATCGAGATGCGCGTCGATTGCCGCCTTGTGGGCCAGCACCAGCTGCTTGTCGGTGCCGTGCGCCACCGCCATGAGATTCACGTTGGCGAACTCGTCCCCACCCTCCCGCCAATAGGCATGCGTGAGAATGTGGTGCCGGCCGATCTCTTTCCCCGCTTCGATCTCGCGGCCAGGGGGGACGCGCCAGTGAAAGAGTGCGTTGTAGCGAGTGACTCTCTCGCCCGCGGCCGAGGGCTTTACGTGCTCGAGGAACGTGGAGAATCTGCCGATCACCTGGCGGGCACTCAGCGATCGCGCTACTTCGAGAAACCCGCTGAACGAGACCCCGGCTTCGGCGGCGCGCGCGCGCCAGGGGTCGGGAGCGATCTCCTCTACGGTGAGCTCGCGCTTGAGCGCGCTCAGGACGCGCCACTCGAGAGCGGAGAGCTCGACGATGTTGGTGTCGAGCACGCGCCCCGGCTCATCGCTGCGCGAGCCCGGCTCCATTCCGCGGCGCCGGACGTGTCCGACCCCAAGGGCGAACAGGCGCTTTGCCGGCATGATCCGAAATGCGTCTGCGCCGACCTTCTCCGCCAGAAACTCGCAGTGCCGCTGCATCGAGAATCCCTGCGGCACCTTGAGAGTCGTCCACAGCCGATACACCGAGCCCTGCGTCTCGGCGTCCGTCGACCGGATGACGACATGCCCCGAGAACGGATCGTCCTTCACCATGTACGCAAAGGCAGAGTCGAGCCTGTCGCCTGGAACCCTCCACGCGACGAGCGCCCCGGGAGCCAGGTTGGTCGCCATCAGCGTCTGGCGGATGCGTCTGATCACGCCGGCGGACAGCATCGCCCGCAGGCGCTCGATGACGAGATCCTCTGACAAGCCGGCACCGTCTGCGATCGCAGCGAACGGCTCATCGACGAAGCCGGCGATGCGATCCTCCGACACCGCGAGGATGCGCGCGTTGATGGGGTCGGACGTCTCCGTCGGAACCGCGGACTCAGTCGGCAAATGGACTGTCGTCATCGCGACCGCAACCGCCGCCGCCGCACGACCAGGCTTATCGCGTACAGCGCGTAAATGCTGAGCGCGATGGTGTAGGCGATGTGATAGTACGCGGATGTCTCAGGCATATGATGGCGCGCCCGCGGCGGCCGCGTCGCGCTCGACGGCGTAGCGATACCGCGACCGCACGAACGCGAAATACAAAAGGGTGAAAGCGCCGAGCGAGAGCAGCAGCGTCACCAGCATCTCCGAGGGCAGCGACGGCTTGCTCGGCTTGCCGACGATCGGCATCGGATGCATGGTGGAGAACAGATAGACGCTCAGATGGATGAACGGAATCAGCAGTGCGCCGAGTATCCCGAGTATCGCCGAGTAGCGGGCGCGGAGGCCCGGCGACTCGACCGCTCCGCGAAGGACGATGTACGACACGTATATGAACCAGAGGAAAAGCGTCGAGACGAGTCGCACGTCCCACCACGCCCACCACGTCCCCCAGATCGGCCGCGCCCACAGCGGACCTGTGATCAGCACTACCGTGGTAAAGATCACGCCGACCTCCGCCGAGCTCTCGGCGAACTGATCGAGCCGGTGGTCGCGCAGCCAGAGATAGACCCCGCTGGCGATGGCGACGAGGAAGAACGCCATGAACGCGACCCACGCCGCCGGCACGTGGATGTAAAAGATCTTCTGCGCGGCGCCCTGCCTGGCCTCGAGCGGAGTAAAGAACGCCGCCCTCGCGACGGCGCCGGCAACCGACAGGCCGGCTATCGACGGGAGCAGGGGGAGTTTCACTTCTGTGTCGGTGCGAGCATTGAGCAGCAATTTAACGGGGGCACGGATCGAGAGGCGCAAAGCGAACTGATTGGCTGTTTCTTCAGTCTTCCACGGTGAACGGAAAGGCCAGGCTGCAGGCTGCCACGAACACGATGTCGAACGCGAGCAGCAGCTTTATCCAGGCGGCAGCTTCGATCAGCGGCCGCCCGCTCAAGAGCTTGGCGGTCGCCTGCGCTGCGGCCATGACCACCGGAACGAAAAACGGTAGCGCCAGCATCGGCAGCAGCAGCTCGGCGAGCCTGGTGTTGACCGCCATGGCGCTGAAGAGCGTGCCCACCGTCACCAGTCCGATTGCCGCGAGGATGGCGATCGCCACCAGCGGGCCGGCAATGCCGCCGAGCGGGACGTTGTAGAACAACACCAGCGCCGGGATGGCGATGACTTGCACCGCCGCGACGAAAATCAGATTGGCGATCGCTTTGCCCAGAAAGATCGATTCGCGGCTCACCGGTGAGGCGAGCAAGCCGTCAATGGCGTGATCGGCCGCTTCGACCCCGAACGAGCGGTGCAATCCCAGCAGCCCCGAGAAGGTGAAAATCACCCACATGATTCCGGGGGCGAGATCGGTCGGCGTCACAGCCGTCGGATCCCAGGCGTAGTAAAAGATCACCAGCGCCAGGAGAGCAAAGACCACCGCCGAGAAGAACGCCGATCGCGTGCGGAACTCGATGGTGAGATCCTTGCGCGCGATCAGCCACGCCGTGAAGAGGATTTCAGCCACTCGCTGCCAGCGCCTCGCGGTACGCCGCGGCGTAGGTCGATGCATCGATCCGATCGGCGGTGTCTTGCCGGATGAATCTGCCTGCCTGCATCACCGCGGCGCGCGTTGCCAGCGACAGACCCTCGACGATGTTGTGGGTGACGATGATGATCGCGGTGCCCGCCGATCGCAGCTCCTGGAGCAGCGCGGTCAGCGCGCGGGCGCCGGCGTCGTCGAGTCCGCTGTACGGCTCGTCGGCCAGCACCAGCTGTGGTGAATGCACCATGGCCCGCGCGATCGATACGCGCTGCTGCATGCCGCGGCTGAGCGAGCGAACGGAGGCATTGGCGCGATCGAGCATGGCCATGCGCCGCAGCGCGTCGTCCACACGCGCGCCGGCGTCGCGGATGCCGTACAGCCTGGCTGCAAAGGCGACGTTCTCGCGCGGCGAGAGCGCCTCGTAGAGCATGGTGTGGTGCGAGATCAGGCCGACTCTGGAGCGCGCCAGCGCGCCTCCCGGTAGCTCGATCCCGGAGACGCGCGCGGTCCCGGATGTAGGCTTGAGGAGTCCCGCCAGCACGCGCAGCATGGTGGTTTTCCCCGCCCCGTTCGGCCCGAACACTGCCAGGCATTCGCCGGCGGCGAGCGAAAAAGAAACTCCGGCAACCGCCTGGCGCGGTCCGAACACTCGGGTGAGCTCAGTCGCCTCGACGATCGGCGCGGTCGCCGGAGTGGGTTCGCTGGAGATTCTAGCGGGCATTCGCCTGGAAATTGCCACTCTGGCGGGAGCGGCGCAAAACGATGTATCCTTGCCCGTCCGCCGCTGCGGCGACGACCAACCACTCTGCGCCAATGACCGACATCGATGTTCTGTTAGAGGAAAACCGGAAGTTCGATCCTCCCGCCGCGTTCAAGCGGAGCGCGAACGTCAGCTCACCGGAAATCTACCAGAAGGCCGCACGCGATCCCGAAGGCTTCTGGGCAGACGAGGCGCGTGAGCTCGAATGGGTGAAGCCATGGAGCAAGGTACTCGATTGGAAGCCGCCGCACGCGAAGTGGTTCATCGGCGGCAAGATCAACGTCACCACCAACTGCATCGACCGGCATCTCACGGGACCGCGCAAGAATAAAGCGGCGCTGATCTGGGAGGGTGAGCCCGGCGACGAGAGAACCCTTACTTACGCCGATCTTCACCGCGAAGTCTCGAAGTTCGCCAACGCCCTGAAGAAGCTGGGGATAAAGAAGGGAGACCGAATCGCCATCTATCTCCCGCTGATTCCCGAAGCGGCGATCTCGATGCTCGCGTGCGCACGGATCGGCGCCATCCACTCGGTGGTGTTCGGCGGGTTCTCTCCCGAATCGCTGCGCGATCGCATCAACGACGCCAAAGCCAGGCTCCTCATTACCGCCGACGGCGGATACCGGCGCGGCTCCGTCGTGCCGCTCAAGAAAAACTCCGACGCCGCCATCGAGGGCACCGATTCCATAGAGCACGTCGTGGTCGTCAAGCGCGAGCTCTCGGGCTCGGCGCAGAAAAGCGGAGGTACCAGGGGCGCTCCCATTCAGGCGACGATGGTCGCCGGCCGCGACCTGTGGTGGCACGATCTGATGCGCGACGCAGAGGCCCAGTGTCAGCCCGAGGTGATGGACTCGGAGGACGTGCTCTACATCCTCTACACGTCGGGAACGACGGGCAAGCCGAAGGGAATCGTCCACACCACCGGCGGATACCTCACCGGCGTCGCCACGACGACGAAGATGGTGTTCGACCTGAAAGAGAACGACGTCTTCTGGTGCACCGCCGACATCGGGTGGGTGACGGGCCACTCCTATCTGGTGTACGGACCTCTCGCCAATGGCGCTACCTGCGTGATGTACGAAGGTGCGCCCGACTGGCCGCAGCGCGACCGCTTCTGGGACATCATCGAGCGCCGCCGCGTAAGCATCCTCTACACCGCGCCGACGGCAATCCGCGCATTCATGAAGTGGGGCGACGAATGGCCGGCGAAGCATGATCTCTCCAGCCTGCGACTACTCGGCTCCGTTGGCGAGCCGATCAATCCCGAAGCGTGGATGTGGTACCGCGAACACATCGGAGGAGACCGCTGTCCGATCGTCGACACCTGGTGGCAGACGGAGACGGGGGCAATCGTGATCTCGCCGCTGCCCGGCGTGACGGCGACCAAGCCAGGGAGCGCCACGAAAACGATTCCCGGTTACACCGCGGACCTTCTGGATTCGACGGCGAAGCGCATCGATGTCGGCGGTGGACTGCTGGCGCTCACCAAACCGTGGCCTTCGATGCTCCGCACCATTTGGGGCGACGACGCGCGCTACGTGCAGACCTATTTCTCGAAATGGGAAGGGCGCCCCGACCTGTACTTCCCCGGCGACGGCGCCAAGCGCGACGACGATGGCTATTTCTGGATCCTTGGCCGCGTCGACGATGTGTTGAACGTCGCCGGACACCGCATCGGCACGATGGAAGTCGAATCAGCGCTGGTCGAGCATCCCTCGGTGGCGGAGGCGGCGGTCGTCGGTCGGACCCACGAGCTCAAGGGCCAGGCATTGGCGTGCTTCGTCACGCTTCGCGACGGCCGGACAGCGAGCCCCGAGCTGCGCGAAGAGCTGCGCGAATTCGTGGCGAAAAAGATCGGCGCGCTGGCTCGTCCCGACGACATTTTGTTCTCCGCAGATCTGCCAAAAACGCGCTCCGGAAAAATCATGCGCCGGCTGCTGCGCGACATCGCCGAAGGACGAGCACTTGGCGACACCACGACGCTCGCCGACCCCAACGTCGTCGCCAGTCTCAAGGACCAATACGAAGACAAGGAAGGGTGATTTCCTATCACCTCGAGCGCGCGGGCGGGTGGGAACTTATCTGCCGGTAGAATAGCACCTTAGCTCCCCTGCCCGAACAAAAGCCGACGCATTTGCGCGTTGGCCTGAATGTCAAAAGAATTTCCTTGACTGGTAAGCCTTTGAGCGTACATTGACCCCCTGAAACCGATCATAACATATGTGTTTTTCGCGTCGCAGGCGACGCGCAAAAGTCAACGGATTTCCCTCTGAAAATTGGGTTACTGAGGGGGTCCGTTTTCGTCTTACTAGTGCAATACAAAACGGCTTTGAAAGGACCGATTTTCCTGCTCGTTTCGACCGCAATCGGCACCATCAAAAAAATTCTCCCTTGGAGTCCACGAAAATGAAAGCGACCCGTTCCTTACTGGCCGCGATGGTGTTCGCGACGGCCATCGGCGCCAACCAGGCCAACGCGCAGTGCAGCGGCAACGCCGGCACCTGCAACACCACCAACACGGCTTCGGTTACCGTCGGTGCCCTCGTCAAGCTTGGAATGAGCTCGACCACCACGGCGCTGACGAACCCCACCGCTGACGATGTCGATGCCGGCAATGTCATCTCCGATGCAGGCCCGAGCTTCACCATCAAGTCGAACAGAAGCTGGACCCTGAAGATCAAGTCACAGAACGCGACCAACTGGACCTACGTCGGCAGCAACTCCGGTGTGAAGCCGATCGGCGATCTCGCCTGGTCCACCTCCGCTGGTGGCACCTTCGCCGCGATCACGGCGAGCGACGCGACCTTTGCGTCGGGCGCGAGCGCCAGCAACGGTCAGGCGGCGCAGGCCTTCTTCAAGACGAGCTGGACGAGCGACTTCACGAGCGCGAGCAATGCACCTGGTACCTACAGCTTGCCGATCGTGTTCACACTCACCGCTCCGTAACTCAGATGAAACTTTCTCGCTCTCGCTCGCCCGAAAGGGCGGGCGCAGAGCGTAGAGGGCGAGTGCGGATGACCGTACTCGCCCTCTGCGCAGCAGGGGTAGTCTCGCAGCGAGCTGCCGCCCAGCTCCTCGTCGATCCGCTCGAGGTGACCATGCTCACCACCGGCAGCGGTCGGGTCTCGGCGGCGTTCACACTGCAGAACACCTCTGACGCTCCCGTACAGGCATCGATCACCCGCCAGGACTGGGACCGCCAGGAAAACGGTGACAACCGGTTTCTCCCGGCCGGCTCGAGCGGTAATTCGTGCGGCGCGATGCTGAGCGTTTCGCCGCTCTCGATTCGCGTCGAGCCCCACACTTCGCGGGTGATCCGCCTCTCAGTGCTGAGCGACAGTCTGCCCAGGCGCGAGTGCTGGGACATTGTCTTCGTCGAGGAAGTGCCGCAGCGCGCGTCCACGCGTGGGAACTCCCTCCAGTACATCTTCCGCACCGGCGTCAAGGTGTATGTGGCGCCGCCCAATCTGCCGCGCGATGGCGCCGTCGAGGACATGGCGATCGTCGACGCGCCGGCGAAGACCGCGTCTTCGACGCCCGCCGTGAAGGCGTCGACTGGACAGTCGACGCCCGGGAAGCAGATTGCGATCCGGTTCCACAACACCGGCGCGATGCACTTGCTGTCGAAGGGGCGCCTGGAGTTCCGTCGCCCAGATAACAGTCTGGCCACCAGCGTTCCAATCCCCGAGTTCCCGACCCTGCCAGGGGCCGTCCGAAAAGCGCTCGTCGACGTGCCGCGAGATCTTCCCGCCGGCGATTACGTCGTGCTGGCGCTGATCGATTTCGGTGGCGCCGAGCTCGTTGCCGGTCAGATCGATTACCAGGCCAGGTAGCCACGAATGTCGCTGCTTCGGCGGAAGCTTTCGGGCGCCAGCACCGCGTCAGCGCTCGCGCTGGCGTTGGTGGTTTTCGCGCCCGGCGCAGCAGCGCAGAAGTCGAACCTGACCGTCACTGGCGGAACGATTACCTTCGTCGCACCTACCGCCGCCGACTACATCGCCGGGTTCGTCACCGCCGCGAGTGGCGCAACCTTCACGGTGAATGCCCAGAACGGAGCGTCGCGCACCACGACGATCCTCGTCCGGTCCACTTCGGCCACCCTCGGCAACGGCAAGCTTATCGGCGATCTGCAGTGGCGCCGGTCGGACCTGGCGACGTGGAACGACATCACGCTCACCGACGCGCAGGTGGAGCAGCGTGTCGTGGTCCGCGGTGCACTGAACGATCCGTGGAACAACACGATCTTCTTCCGCATGAAGCTCAACTGGGCGACGGACGCGCCGGCCACGTACACCGCGAATTATCAGATCACCTTGTCGCAGACGGTGCCGTGATCCGCTTGTCTGCTATTCGCCGACTTGGATTGACCGCTGTATTGTGCGCTCCCGCGCTGTCGGCGGGAGCGCAGTCGTTACAGGCGTACGCGAAGCCTGGCGCCACGTCGGAAAAATCAGGCGACAGCACCGGCTCGGCGACGCCCGTCGTCATCACCGCGGCATCGGTCATGACCTCTGGCGCGCCGCGCAGCTACCAGGTTGTCTCGGTGCCGGTTCCCGATGCGCTCCTCCAGGCTAATCACATCGAGGTGGTGATCGACCCCCGCGGCGATTTTCAGATTCTCGGCTCGCGGACACGATCGATCGACATGGCACCCGGCCGCGGCCGCATTACCGTCACCATCGGCGTTCCAGCCGCCGCGATCGCGGGCAAGGCCACCGCTGCTGAAGTCCGCTTTTATGCGAGCGGATCGCCGACTATGGTCGTGCCGGTCGAGATCGATGTGACGCTGGTCAGGAGTATCGTGCTGCGCCCGCCCACCTCTGAGCTGACCGCTCAGGCCGGCAACGATGTGATCCTGCCCTTCGAGATCGCCAACACCGGGAACGCAATCGAGCACATCGCCACCGATCTGGAGCTCCCGTCGGGCTGGGCATCACGCGACCTGCATCAATCAGGGCTGGAGATCTCGCCTGGGGAGACCATCAAGCAGCGAGTCCGGCTCAAGGTTCCGGCGCTCTCCGCGACTGGCTCCTCGTTTGTCCACCTGGCGCTGATTTCCGGCGGAGACACCCTGGCATCGCAGACAATGACGGTCGAAGTGTTCAACTCCAGCTCGATCGGACGCGAGGCCGGACCGTTGATCACTTCATCCATCGCCGGGGCGACCGATGAGAACGGCCGCGCCAACAGACTGCTGACGCTGAACGCAACCGGCGCTCTGTACGATTCCGTCCGGGTCGACGCTCGCTTCTCGCAGGGCAGCGTCCTGGGAGGCGCCGCCAGCAACGCGTTCTCGCACCTGGGCTCCTATCAGTCTTCTGCGTCGGTGATGCTCTCTGCGCCGTCTGGACAGCTCAGCCTCGGCAACACC
>DASXGU010000255.1:0-1763 GCA_036488915.1 Gemmatimonadaceae bacterium
CGAGGACACCTTCAGCACCGCCGGCGGCATCAATCGCGCGTGTGAGATCGCCGGAATCGAGCACCGTGTTGAGGATCTCGACTATCGCACGGATCCCGAGGCGCTGACTGCCGAATTCGGGCCCACCTTGATGGCCATCGCGGAAGCCGCGGCAAAGACCAAGCGCAAGCCCCTGGCAAGCGACAATCTGACCACCCGGCGCCTTGGCTACCAGCCCATGTCCTTTGACGACGGGCTGCGGCGGTTGATCTCGTGGCTGCGCAATCTCGGCAAGCTGTAGCGGCTGCCGTCGTGTCGATCGCCGAATCACGCAGGTCTGGCTCAGATCATGGGGATCTGGCCGATCGGATCCTCGACGCGGCACAGCGGCTCGTATTCCGAACGGGCGCCCGGAAGTTCTCGCTATCCGACGTGGCGAACCTGGCCCGGGTATCGCGACCCACCATCTACCGCTACTTCGTGTCGAAAGAAGACCTCATCGACGCGCTGGGAAAGCGCGAGCGCCGTCGCTTTAACGCCGCGATGGACCAAGCGATGTCCGGAGTCGTCGGCGTCGCACGGCTGGAAGCCGCGGTCGACGTCGTCGCGACCTTCGTCGAGGCTCAGCCACCTGGGCGGCTGCTCGACCTCGAGCCAGGGTTCGCTCACGACCAGATGGCCGAAGCGCTCCCCATGCTGGTCAAAGGGTTGACAGTGGTTTTGCAGCGCTGCGCTCGCGAGGACGCCTTCGCCACAGCGGTGGACCCCCACGACCTTGCCGGCGCGATCGCGCGAACCGCGTTGAGCCACTACATATTTCCCGACACCGACCGAGCAGCGGCACGCCGGGAGATCCGTGCCGCGGCCGGCCTTTCCGCACAGTCCAGCTGAAACTTTGTGGCGCCGAACGGTTCCGACGTGCCGAATGCGAACACCGTCGACGGCTTCAGGCGATAGACGTACCAAGGCGCCGGACCTGCCGACGGGGCACTGTAGTCCGCCGTGAGCGCGTCGCCGGAGACCTCGGCAGGCCATCCGGACCGATCGAAAGCCTCAGCGACGGAAGCTAATTCGCCCGCGCCGGTGATCCGCTGCGCGGCACCTTCTATGACGAGGTCGAACGGATGGGTGGCGACGCTGACCGAGCATCTGGGGTCGCGGCCCAAGTTGCGGGATTTTCGCGTCGCCGGGCCGGACGTGAAGTACCAGCTGCCGCTGCACACAACCACGCCCAGCGGCATCACATGCGGGCTGCCGTCGGGATTGATCGTCGTGAGCCACGCGGTATGACGTTGCGGACCGTCGGTGCCCGGCGCCTGCGTCAGCTGACTATCCAGCACGGCTTTGACGCGGCCCCATTGGATCGTCGGTGCTCCGTAGCCGTCGAGATTGCGATGTGTGATCGTCATATCGGTGTTGACCGATGCCGGCCCCAGAATTCATCGCCGACGCAGCAGGAACAGCCCATAGGCGGCGATCGACTGCGCGTCGGCGATCACTCCGGAGCGGATCATCTGCTCCAGGTCTTCGCGCGAGAACCATGCACTGCACATGTCCTGCTCCTCGTGCTCACGATCGGATTCTCCCTCGGAGATCCCGGTGGCCAAGAACACCCAGCCGCGCTGACTGGCCATTCCCGGAGCCACATCGAGCTGGCCGAGCGCCTCGAACGACGTCGCGCGTAACCCGGTTTCCTCGCGCAGCTCACGCGCGGCCAGCTCGGACGGCTCGGTGTCCGCCAAATCCGGAGCGGTACCCTGCGGAAACTCCCAGCGCCGCGCGCC
>DASXGU010000275.1:0-23891 GCA_036488915.1 Gemmatimonadaceae bacterium
ATGGTCATGATCACCTCAACGATCCAACCGGGTACAAACGCACGCCAGCGCCCGAAGGCACTCTTAGCGTTTTCCTAACATCATCAGCCTGTTTGCCGGGGTAGGTTCGACGTTGTGCGACGAGTGCTAGGCGATTACCCGATTTTCGCCACCGCGTTATTCCTGTCGATATACGGAGTGGCGATGGTGTACTCCGCCGGCGTCACCGACACCCCGACCTTCGTCCGCGGACTTTACCGCTCCCAGGCCGTCTGGCTCGTGCTCGGCATCGCCGGCGCTTACGGCATCAGCCGCTCGAGCGTGCGCTTCGTCGAATGGGTGACGCTGCCGGCCTACGCGTTCACCCTGTTCGTGCTGATGTTGACGCTCGTCATCGGCAAAGGCGGGGGCACCGCCGCCAGCACCAAGAGCTGGATCGCCATCGGCGGACACCGGCTCGGCCAACCGTCCGAGCTGATGAAGCTGACGGTGGTGCTGATGCTCGCCCGCGTGCTCGCCGATCACCGCGATTCGCCCCAAACGCTCGGCGATCTGTGGAAGCCGATCGCCGTGGTTGGAATTCCCTGGATCGTCATCATGCTCCAGCCGGATCTCGGCACCGGCATCGTATTCGTCGGAATCTTCTTCATGATGTTGTTCTGGGCTGGAACTCCATGGCAGGTGTTGCTCCTCCTCGCCAGCCCCGTGATCAGCCTCGTTCTCAGCTTCAACACCATTTTGTGGGGCGGGTGGTTCTTCCTCCTGCTTGCACTGGTGCTCTCGTACCGGCCGTATCTCCTGGAGGGCATCGGACTGGTGCTGGTCAACGTGTTCGTCGGCGTTCTGGCACCGCTGGTGTGGGAGAAGCTCGCGCCGTATCAGCGCAACCGGCTGCTCGTCTTCCTCGATCCGTCAGTCGACCCAAAGAACGCGGGCTATCACGTCATCCAGTCCAAAGTCGCCATCGGCTCGGGCGGCCTGTTCGGGCAGGGCTTCACCCTCGGCACCCAGAAGCGCCTCGCATTCCTTCCCGAGCAGCACACGGATTTCATTTTTTCCGTCGTCGGGGAGGAGCTGGGCTTCGTGGGGGTCGCGGTTGTCCTGGCAGCCTTCCTTTTCCTCTGTCTCCGCATCACCAAGATTGCCGAGCGGGCGAACGACCCCTACAGTTCACTGGTCGCCTGCGGACTGATGGGATGCTGGCTGGTGCACATCGTAGTCAACGTCGGAATGACGCTCAACCTGATGCCGATCACGGGTATCCCGCTTCCGTTCTTCAGCTACGGCGGGAGCTTCATGCTGGCGAGCTGGCTGGCGGTCGGAATTCTGATGCGGATCGCCTACGAGGGCAGGGGCGGCCTGCTCCGCTCAACCGCAGTATGATGACTGCCGAGCCCGCCCCGTACACGCTGCTCGTCATCGAGGACGAGGTCGAGATCAGGCGCGCCGTCGGCGCCGCGCTGCGCGTGCACAATCCGTCGCTCCTCGAGGCCGCAACGGGCGGTGCCGCGCTGGAGTTCGTGCGCACGGCGAATCCCGACATCATCCTTCTGGATCTCGGGCTCCCCGATCTCGATGGGCTGGAGGTATGCAAGCTGATTCGCGCGATCACCGACCGGCCCATCGTCGTGCTCACTGCGAGGCAGGGCGAATCCGACACGGTCGCGCTGCTCAACGCCGGGGCGGACGACTACGTCACCAAGCCGTTTTCGACCCAGGAGCTGGCGGCGCGGGTGGCGGCCCAGCTGCGACGCGCCCGCGCCTCGGCACCCAAACACACCGCCATTACGGTCGATGGCCTCACCATCGACTTTCACGGGAGGCAAGTGAAGCGCGATGGCCAGGTGATCAAGCTCACGCCGATCGAGTGGGAGCTGCTGTCCTTCCTGGCGTCCGATCCCGGCCGGCTCTTCACCCACCAGCAGCTGTTCGCGGCGGTGTGGAAGCGTGCTTACGGCGACGCCCGACTCTATCTGCGGGTGCACCTCACCAATCTGCGCCGAAAAATCGAGCGCGACCCCGCGGAGCCGCGACTCATCATCACCGCGCCCGGCGTCGGCTATCGATTCGTCGCGGAGCAATGAGGCTGAAGGGAGCAACCTGGTTCGAGTGGACACTGTGGCTTTCCCTGAGCGTCATCGCGACCTACGTGATGCGCGGACAGCGGGAAAGCATCGAGCAGGCGCACGCCGCGCTCGTCTACATCCTCATCGTGCTTGGCGCCGCCGCTGGCGGGGAGCAGTGGCTCGGTGTGGTGGTGGCGGTGTTCGGACTACTCGCCATCAATTATTTCTTCCAGGCGCCGTTCGACACTCTGGCCGTGAACAAACCGCCCGATGTCATCGCGTTGGCGGCCTACCTCGGCGCTGCCCTCGTCGCCAACCATCTGCTCATCCGCGCGCGGAGGGAAGCGGAGACGGCGCGCAAGCACGCCGCCGAGGTCGAGCAGCTGTCGGTCGAGGTGCGTGAAGCGGAAGCGTATCGGGAGGCAAGCAGGGTCAAGGACGTGCTGCTGACTTCGGTGTCGCACGATCTGCGCACGCCACTCACGGCCATTCGCGCCCTGGCGCAGGACATCGCCACCAGCGGCGACGGCGCTGGAATCAACGCCCAGGTCATCGTCGAGCAGGCCGACCGACTCGGCAAGATGGTGAGCGATGTGCTCGACCTTTCGCGGCTCCGCGCCGGCGCGCTCACCATGAACCTCGAGGTCAATACCGCGGAGGACCTGCTCGGCGCCGCGGTGCGACAGTTCTCGGGTGTGCCGGGCGCCAAGCGCATCGAGACGGTGATCGACTACACCCATCCCGCTCTGCTCGGCACTTTCGATTTCGTCCAGTCGTTGCGGGTGCTGACCAACCTCATCGAGAATGCGCTGCGCTGCTCTCCGAAAACTTCAGCGGTCACGGTGAGCGCCGAGGAAGCCGGGGGGCGCCTGGTGTTCAAGGTGCTGGACCGGGGGCCCGGCATCGCCGCTGCCGAGCAGACGCGGATATTCGATGCGTTCTATCGTCCGGCGTCGACGCGGGCGGATGTTGGAGCCGCGGGCCTGGGACTTTCGATCGCGCGCCGTCTCGCGGAAGAGCAGGGCGGGTCGGTGACGTACGCGGATCGGCCGGGAGGCGGAAGCGTCTTCACGTTCGAGGTGCCCGCCGCATCGCAGGAGCTGGTCGAAACTCTGGCGTAGTCGCTGCGCGGGAAATTTCGCGCTGGCGGAAGCGGTCTGACTATCGCACGCTTCCTGCTTATGAGTATGACACAATGTTTCCCCTCTCGTAATCTCCGTGTAATAAACGCTCTGCGGCTGGCGTCCCTCTCCATCGTCGCCGCCGCGTGCGGAAATCACGCCGACGCCGGCTCGCGAGCTGCCGGCAGCACGCCGCGCCCTGGCAATGGCGTAAACATTTACGCCAACACCGGCGCTGGCGAGCTCGCACCCGAAGCGCAGCGTGCTTTGCCGATGGTTTACGTTCCCAACTCCCGGTCCGGCACCGTTACGGTCATCGACCCTCGAACCTACCAGGTGGTTCGGACCTTTCCCACCGGCAAGGTCCCACAGCACGTGGTTCCCTCGTACGATCTGTCGACGCTGTGGGTCGCCAACAATCTCAGCGGAACGCTGACGCCGATCGATCCGACAACAGCCAAGGAGGGGCCGCCTGTTCGCGTGGACGATCCCTACAACCTGTACTTCACTCCCGATGGCAAGTACGCGATGGTGATCGCCGAGGCGCGGCATCACATCGATTTCCGCGATCCTAAGACGATGGCGATGGTGCAGTCGCTGCCAATCAAGTGCAGGGGACTGGACCACGTCGAGTTCACCTCCGACAACCGCTACGCGATCGCCACCTGCGAGTTCTCGGGACAGGTGGTGAAAATCGATCTCTCCAATCGCACCGTCGTCGGATACCTGACACTCGATCCGGCATCGTGGACGAACTACGTCCCACCTCCGGTGGCCCGCTTGTTCGGACGCAAGCGGCACCGGACAACCGGCTTCTCGGCGATGATGCGAGTGCCGTCGATGCCCCAGGACATTCGGTCGTCGCCTGATGGGACCAAGTTTTACGTCGCCGACATGAAGAAGAACGGCGTCTTCGTCATCGACCCGTACAAGTTCGAGCGCATCGATTTCGTCGCCACCGGAATCGGCACCCACGGAATATTTCCGAGTCGGGACGGGAAGTACCTCTACATCACCAATCGCGGCTGGACGACACTGGCGGCCGGCCGCCACGGGCCCGGGTCGATCTCGGTTCTGGATCCCGCGACCGACAGCGTCGTCGCGACCTGGAAGATTCCCGGCGGAGGAAGCCCCGACATGGGCAACGTCTCGGCGGACGGGAAGGAGCTGTGGTTGTCGGGTCGCTACGACGACGAGGTCTACGTGTTCGACACCAAGACGGGGCAGCTCACCCATCGGATTCCAGTCGGTCGTGAGCCCCACGGCCTCGCCGTCTGGCCACAGCCAGGACGCTACTCGCTCGGCCACACCGGTAACATGAGGTGAGAGCGCTGGAAATGTTCTGCGCGCTTGCGGTCGCGAGCGGATCGCTCGGGGCGCAGCAGTCGGTGTACATCGAGGATCTCACCTGGCCGGAGGTGCAGCAGGCCATCGCGTCGGGCAAAACCAGCGCGATCATATATACGGGCAGCACCGAGCAAAACGGTCCGCACATGGCGATCGGCAAGCACAATTTCATCGCGCGGTGGGCCGCCGGCGCAATCGCGATCAAGCTCGGTGACGCGCTGGTGTATCCGGTCCTCCCCTTCGCGATTACCGGCGACTTGACGAAGAAAACGGGCCACATGCGATTCCCGGGCTCGGTGTCCTTCGATTCGCCGACATATCAGAGAGCGGTGCACGACATCGCGTTCAGCGCCGCCGACGCGGGCTTCAGGAATGTTTTTCTGATGGGCGACCACGGTGGGGGACAGGCCGAGCTCGGCGCGGTGGCGAAACAGCTCGACGCGCAGTGGAAGCCGCGCGGCGTGCGGGTGTTCTTCGTGCCCGATCTATATGCGAAGGAGAAAGAGCAGGCGCGCGCGTACGCTGCGTCGCATGGTTTGCCAACCGGCGACGTGCACGCGGGACTGGATGATACATCGGAGCTGATGGCTCTCGATGCGCAGCACCGCTGGATTCGAGCCGACAAGATCGCCGCCAGTACAGGTGCGCGAACCGCCGTAACCGGCGTCGACGGGGATCCGACCAAAGCTTCGCCGAAGCTCGGCGACATTTTTCTGCAGTTCAAGATCGACGACGCGGTGGCGCAGATCAGGAAGCTGACGGGGGGATGACAGAAGCGGGAAGTGGGGCTGCTAACATCAGCCACGGCGCGGCGTCTACCAGCCAACACCCACCAAGGAGATGCCATGTACAAATGGATCGCTAGACCGCTCGTTGCGGCGGCGGTGCTCGCTGCACCGGTGATGTTCTCTACGCAGGCGTACGCGGGAACCGCGCAACAGGCTGCCGCTCCGATTCGAAAAGTTGCGCCAGAGCGTCATCCGGAAATTCGGAGGGCCATCACCGCTCTCGAGCGCGCGAAGACGGATCTGAAGCGCGCCAATCACGATTTCGGCGGGCACCGGGCCGAAGCGCTGGAGGCGTGCGATCGCGCCATCGCGCAGCTCAAGCTCGCGCTTCAGTACGATAAGAACTGAGGAAGGAGGGAAGGGGGAAGGGGGAAGCGCGACTGCCAACTGAACGGGTGCGAGCTGTTAGCAGCATAGTTGTAGGGTTTCGGTTCACTACGCCGAGACGGGTCAGTCCCGCTTCCCGCTTTCCCCTTAGCCCGATTTCTTAACGGCCTGAGTCATTCCGCCGACAGCCTCCGAGCCCTAAGCTAGGAGGATGCTCAAGCTCCTGTCGGCCGCCCTGATCATCTCCGCACCCGCGGCCGCGGCCCAGGCATACCACTGCGACACACTGCAATCGCAGGTCACCCTCGGGAGCCTGTCGGGTCAGAAGATCGATTCAGTTTTGGTGGAGACCGCGCAGCCCAGCCTGGGCCGCGCCGCGCGGGCAGTCGGACGACTGCACATCAGAACCCGCGAATCGGTCGTCCGCCGCGAGCTGTTGTTCGCGGCCGGCGACACCGTCGATACTCTGGCGGTCGCCGAGTCGTTGCGCCGTCTGCGCTCGCTGGCTTTTCTCGCCAATGCGGGTATCGAGGCGCGGCGGTGCACGTCGGACGTTGGGCATACGCTGGCGCTTACCGTGATGACGCGTGACTCGTGGACGGCGAGACCCGACCTGCGCGGCGGCTCGGGCTCCAGAATCGGACTGACCGAGCGAAATCTGCTCGGCACCGGTCGCACGGTATCGCTCGATCTGGTGCCCCACCACGGCGCCATCGGCGGCGGGGTCACGGTGTACGATCGCTTCGGATTCGGCACCGGCGTCAGCACCCGCGCGCAATACCAGCGCTACAGCGACGGCTACTTGCGCGGTCTCCTTTTCTCGCGACGCCAGGCGACGCTCTCCGATCCGTGGCGAGCCAGCCTCGACATCTCGGACCAGGCGCACGAGCCGCGCGGGGCGCTGAGCGACAACTTCGAGCGTACATCCGCCGAGCTTATCGGTGGTGTGCGCGTGACGCCCAAGCCGAGCTCGCACGCTGTGTACCTGCTGGGCGGATTCGCCACCGAGCACGGCTCGCTCGTCGCCGCGCCGAATGCCGACATCCTCGGCCCGACCCACGTCGAGCGTCGCTTCACCGGGCCCGAGATCGGCGCGGCAACGGTCGCCACGCGATACGACACCCTTACCTGGCTGTTCGACAGCGGCGCGGTCGTCGATGTGCCGCAAGGTCTCGAGGCCGAGGCGGTGATGGGCATCGGCAGCGGCAGGCTCGCCGTTTGGGATCCGTCGGCGCCGACCGATCCTGCCACATCCAGGTTCATGAGCCACTACGACGCCTGGGTCGGTCGCGAGTGGCTGCCCACACCCGGCAGCAGGGTGGTGACGGATCTCTGGGCGGCGGGCTACGGCAACGCCGGCGACTGGAGCTCGTCGCATCTGCGCGCCGCGCTGAGCGCCGAGCACGCGGCGTCGAACGGGGTGTGGCGACTGACTGCGGCGTCGGAGCAGCTCAACGATCCCGACCCCGATGTGCGCGCCCTGGCGATATACGATCGCGCGCTGGCATTCGTTCCGTCGCGGGCGCGATTCGCCGAGTCGGCGCTGGCGATCTCGGTGGAACGGACGCGCCATATCCGTCCGGTTGGCGGCGCGCTGGAGCTGGATGGCTCGCTGTTTGGCGCGCTGTCGAAGCGCTGGGATCCGTCTCCGACCTCGTTGGGTGCGGAAGATGTGAGCGTCGGATTGCTCGGGGCGGGCCTCGCTCTGTCGCCGCGCCACGCCGGCCGCGCGACCTTGCGCCTCGACTACGGAGTCCCCGTCGTCGCGACCCCCGGAATCAAGCGCGCGCCGCGATTGAGCATCACGGTGATGCCCTGGCTCGAGACGGGCAGGCATAGGGATAGAACCGGGTCGTTCTAGCGGGAAGGGGGATGCGGGAAGGGGGAAGCGAAACTGCAAACTGAAATTTTCCGCTTCCCTCAAATCCCTTCCGGCTCCATAATCTCGCCATGCCTCCGGCTCGCCGGATCCATTCGATCGACCTCGCGCGCGGCGTTGCGATGGTGCTGATGGCCATCGACCACGTCCGCGTTTATGCCGGCGTTCCGGCTGGCGGGCCGAGGCCGGGAGTCTTCTTCACCCGTTGGATCACCAACTTCGTCGCGCCGGCGTTTGCTTTTCTGGCCGGGACCTCGGCGTACCTGCTCGGCCAGAAGCTGGGGGATCGAAGAAAACTTTCGCGCTACCTCGTCTCCCGCGGGCTCGTGCTCGTCGTGCTCGAGCTCACGGTCATACGCGTGGCTTGGACATTCAACTTCGACTTCGGCCACTACCTCCTGGCCGGCGTCATCTGGATGCTCGGCTGGTGCATGGTGCTGATGGCGGCGTTGATCTGGCTGCCGACTACGGCGATCGGCGCCTTCGGCGTCGGAGTCATCGTGCTCCACAACCTGATGGACTTCGTCCAGATCAAGGAAGACTGGCTGGCCCAGGCGCCGCTCGGGTGGCTGTGGCAGGTATTGTATTTCGGCGGACCGATCCAGCTTGGACAAAACGGCCCGACGCTGATGGTGCTGTACTCGATCATCCCCTGGATCGGGGTCATGGCCGCGGGCTACGCGTTCGGCGCGATCATCACCCTCGAGCCGAATCGCCGCGACAGGATCTGCATCAGACTCGGCGTCGCCGCGATCGTGCTGTTTCTCGTGCTGCGGGGGCTCGACGTCTACGGCGATCCGCGCCACTGGCACGTCACGTCGCCGACGCCGATGCCGACGCTGTTCCGGTTCATCAACACCAGCAAATATCCGGCATCGCTCCAGTTCCTGCTGATGACGCTGGGGCCGATGATCCTTCTGCTACCGCTCGCCGATCGCGCGCGCGGCAACATCGACGAATTCTTCTCCACATTCGGTCGCGTGCCGATGTTCTATTACCTGCTGCACATCCCCGCCATCCATTTGGCGGCGGTTCTCGTGTCGCTGGTGCGCGAAGGAGGAGCGGACCCGTGGCTATTCACAAATCACCCTATGATGAATCCGCCTCCGCCTGACGGCTATACGTGGAGGCTATCCCTCCTGTACGCCGTCTTCATCATCGTCGTCGGCCTGCTTTACTTCCCGTGCCATTGGTACGCGGGAAAGAAGATCAACCACCCGAGTCTGCTGACGCGCTACATCTGAGGCTCAGAGCTGGACCGCCCCAGGCGTAACTCCACCAGATCGGGTATTATGCGCACGCCATGATGGTGCTAACGGTCGCTGCAGTCGTCCTCCTCGCTCTCGGCGTTTTCATTTACGTAACCCTCGCCGTCAACTTCGAGGCCGATCGCGCCGACGCGACCGTCTCCGCCCCCCGCTGCTCCGACGATCCCGTCGCCTTCATGCGCGCCCTCGCCGGCAGCGCCAGCCAGCAGCCGATCACTGGCAACGAAATCACTCTTTACTACAACGGCGATCAGATATTCCCCGCCATGCTCGGCGCCATCAATGCGGCGCATACGAGTGTTCATTTCTCTACCTTCGTCTTCGAGGCCGGAAAAATTCCCGACGCCTTCGCCGCGGCGTTTTCGGCTGCTGCCGCGCGCGGCGTCGAGGTGCGCATCGTCCTCGACCGCCGCGGCTGCCGAAGCATTCCGCGGACCCTGGTCGCATCGATGCGCCACTCCGGCTGCCGGGTCGCCTGGTTCCGGGGCTTTCACTGGTACGACTGGACCCGTTACAACCATCGCAATCACCGGAAGCTCCTGGTCGTAGACGGCGACACCGCATTCACCGGCGGCGTCGGTATCTCCGACCAATGGGCGGGAAACGCCGCGCCTCCGGGCTGGCGCGATACCCACGTGCGCATCCGCGGGCCAGGAGCGCTGGCGGTCCAGGCCGCCTTCGTGGACAACTGGAACGAGGCCACCGGCGAGCTGCCAGCGGACGGCTCCTACTTCAAGAATATTCCCGAAGTGGGCGGGACATTGGTGTGCGCCGTCCAGAGCAACCCGGTCAACGCCACCAGCGCGGCTCAGCGGTCGATGGCCGTACTGATCGCCGGCGCCACGAAAACACTGTGGATCACCAACGCTTATTTCGTCCCGACGCCGCCGTTCGTCCGCGCGTTGCGGGCCGCCAAAGAGCGAGGCGTCGACGTGAAGATCCTGCTGCCGGGGCCGTACCAGGACCAGCCAGCGGTCGCCCGCGCCGGTCGCCGCACCTGGAAGCATTTGCTGGCCGCCGGAGTCGAGCTCTACCTCTACCAGCGCACCATGATCCACTGCAAGACGGTAGTCATCGATGGCGTCGTCACCTCGATCGGCTCCATAAACTTCGACCCCCGCTCGTTCGCCCTCAACGCCGAGTTCGGCATCGTTGCCCTCGAACCTGCGCTCGCCGCGGAGTTCCAAAAGGCCTTCACCTCCGATCTCGCTTCCGCAAAACGGATCTTACCGGAGGACCTGCAGGGACTGTCGCTCGGGAATCGGATTCTGGATGTGCTTTGCTACTGGATTCGCGGCCAGCTGTAGGAGGCATGGACTGGGAACTGCAACTATCCAGTTCATCGATCATCAGCCAATCTTTTCTTCCCGCACCATGAAAATCAGCCCCCTCGCCGGAAAACCCGCACCCGAATCGATCCTCGCCAACGTCCCGCGACTCGTAACGGAGTACTACGCGCTCGAGCCCGACCCCGGGATTTCGGGCCAGCGCGTGTCCTTCGGCACCTCCGGCCACCGCGGCTCGTCCACCGACTGCACGTTCAACGAAGAGCACATCCTCGCCATCACCCAGGCGGTGTGCATTCATCGGAAGCAGCAGGGAATCGACGGCCCGCTCTTCATCGGCATCGACACCCACGCGCTCTCGGAGCCCGCCTTCGTCTCGGCCCTCGAGGTGCTGGCGGCCAATCAGGTGGAGGTCATGATAGATGACCGCGACGGCTTTACGCCGACGCCAGTCATCTCGCACGCCATCCTCACCTACAATCGCGGCAAGCGCTCCGGGCTCGCCGACGGAATCGTCATCACGCCGTCCCACAATCCGCCCGAGGACGGCGGGTTCAAGTACGATCCACCCAGCGGCGGCCCCGCCGACTCGGCGACCACCAAATGGATTCAGGACAAGGCCAACGAGCTTATCGCCGGCGGCCTCAAGGAAGTGCGGCGCACTTCGTACGAGCGCGCGAAGTCGGCGCCGAGCACGCACCGGCACAATTACATGGACGCATACATCGGTGATCTCGGCAGCGTCATCGACTTCGACGCCATTCGCGGCGCCAAGCTCGATCTCGGCGTGGACCCGCTCGGCGGCGCCGGCGTGCGATACTGGGACGCCATCGCAGCCCGGTATCATTTCGGGCTGACGGTGGTGAGCGAAGTAGTCGATGCGACTTTCCGTTTCATGACCGTCGATTGGGATGGCAAGATCAGAATGGATTGCTCGTCGCCCTACGCGATGGCGCGATTGATCGCCATGAAGGATCGCTTCGACGTCGCCTGGGCGTGCGACACCGATCACGATCGGCACGGCATCGTCGCAGGCAGTACTGGCTTGTTGAATCCGAATCACTATCTCGCCGTCGCGATCTCCTACTTGTTCACCCACCGCCCGCAGTGGCCGAAGGACGCGGCGGTGGGAAAGACCGTGGTGAGCAGCAGCATGATCGACCGCGTCGCCAGGGGGATCGGCCGTCCGCTCAAGGAAGTTCCCGTCGGCTTCAAGTGGTTCGTCGACGGGCTGCTCAACGGCACCCTCGGGTTCGGGGGCGAGGAGAGCGCAGGCGCATCATTCCTGCGTCGCGATGGAAAAGTGTGGACCACCGACAAGGACGGAATCATCATGGGCCTGCTCGCCGCCGAGATGACGGCGGTGACAAAAAAGGATCCGGGCCAGCTATATCAGGACCTCGTCGAGAAATTCGGCAATCCCGACTACGCCCGCATCGACGCCCCTGCCACCGCGGAGCAAAAGAAAATTCTCACCGGCCTGACCGCGCGCGACATCGGCGAGTCCGAGATGGCCGGCGAGAAAATCACCAACATCTTCACCACCGCGCCCGGAACGAAGGACCCCATCGGCGGAATCAAGGTGACGACCGACGGCGGCTGGTTCGCCGCCCGCCCCTCAGGGACGGAAGACATTTACAAGCTCTACGCCGAAAGCTTCAGAGGCCCCGAGCATTTGAAGCGCATCCAGGAGGATGCCCAAGCGATCATCAACCGCGCCTTCGCCGCCGCCAAGTGAGGATAGTGCGGATGGTGCTGGCCTCAGTGCTCCATCCTCGACTGGTCCTCAACGATGGCTAATGAGGCCGGATCTGCCCTCGCGCCCGCCCGATTGCGTCGAGCGAATCGTAAACCGCGCGCCTGACCAGAGTGCTCGGCGCGATCTGGGGCCCAATCTCGAGAATTGCATCCGTCGCCGCGGTGTAGCGCGGCCACACTGGCCACTTGCCCGCCGCGGGAGGGCTGTTCGGATCGCCGCTGCCGGCAAATGCTACCCAGTAATCACTCATCGCGTCGGCGACGGTTGGGTCGTACGACGTCGTGCCCGCGTCGGGCAGAATCGGATGGGGCCGCCCGAAGACGAAAGTGATCTCGGCGCTGTGGTACGCGCCCCGCGCGCGATTGGCGCTGTCGTCGCCGACGCGTGAGAAGATGTAGACGTAGGTCGGCGCGCCCCGCGCCGACGTCAGTCGCGCGAACGAGCGGGTCGGTGCGCCCATCCACTCGTCACCCTCGTCGCGATTGCTGCCTACGATCGTCGGGACGATGTTCGCCGCCCCGCGCGCCAGCGCGGCATCGACCGTGAGCGGCAACACGTATCCATCGACTACCGGCCAGAACCCTGGTTGACCCCTGGGACCAACGCGCAGAGATGCGGCGAGGATGGTATCCGCGCTCACGGCGCGCAGGCGCGCCAGTGCATCGGCTCCTGAGCCGGCCCCGACCGACTCAGCGAGCCGCCGGCCGATCGCCTGGGCGGTGTCGCGCGTCTGGATGCCGATCGAGACTCCCGTGCCACTCTCGAGAATGGCCCGCTGAAAGAGCCCATGTGCCAGCGGCGACGCGATCAGCGAGCCGACGCTCATTCCCCCCGCGGACTCGCCAAAGATGGTCACGCGCGACGGATCCCCTCCGAATTGCTCGATGTTGTGCTGGACCCACTTGAGCGCGGCGATCTGGTCGAGCAATCCATAATTGCCGGCGGCGTGAGCAGGCGATTCCGCTTCCAGCGCCGGATGCGCCAGGAATCCGAACGCGCCCAGCCGATAGTTGAGCGTTACGACGACGGCGCCCTTCTGGGCCAGACGAGCGCCGTTGTGTCGCTCCTCACCCCCGAATCCCGCCCAGAAACCGCCGCCATGAATCCACACCATCACCGGTCGTCTGGGGGCGCTCCGATCAAGTGAGCTGGTCCAGACGTTGAGGTAAAGACAATCCTCGGAGACGCCGGCCTTGAACGGATCGATGTCGGAATAGGGTTGGTGCTGCATGCAGTTGTGTCCGAGCTGCGTCGCGTTCCGAACGCCCGACCAGCTCGCGGCCGGCTGCGGCGGCCTCCACCGCAGCGGCCCGACCGGCGGCGCCTCGTAGGGAATTCCGCGGAAGACCGTCACGCCGGCGGTGTCGAGGCCTTGCAGGATTCCGTCGTCCACGTGCACCGCAGAGGAGGGAAGCGGCGCGCGAGAAGCGGGAAGCGTCGAACAGCTCGCCACCGCCAGTAGCGCGAGCGCTGCGCCGGGGATTGGGGAGAAGACCAGCCGACGGGCGCGATCGAGATTCTCACGTTGCATTCAAACTCCTGCGACTGGGGCTGAACTGTGAAGCTACTGCGAGATCGCGAAACGCTGCGCCGTGCTGGGTATTGTGAAACTGAGCTGGCGGTGCGCAACGTCGTAATCCGCGGGGACTGGATGGCCATCGACCAGCACGCGTCCACGGGCGACATCGTGTAGACTGACCTTGAACGAGCGCGCTCCGGGAAAAGTTCCCGTGCGCCTGATCGTTACCGCGCCGTCCGCGGCGGTCGTGAAAGTCGTGTGGCGGAATTCGCCTCGCTGGTAGCCGTAGCCGTCTCCCGCATCCTCGTACAGCTCGCTCGCGGCCGAGCCGGGATATACGTCGAGATCGATCGTGTCGATCTTGCGCTGTCCCTCGTAATTGACCACCGCCTGCGACGGGATCACGGCACCGGCGCGCGCGAACACCGGCAGAGCGCGCAGACCCGTCGTGTCGCCGCCGTCGCCATTCACGTAGGGCGCATCTACCGTCACGCTGCGACCGCCGTCGTATGCTTCCCCACTGCCCAGCCGATACCACCTGCCCGCGGGCAGATAAACCGCTCGGCTCGTCTTCCCCTCGCTGACCACCGGAGCGACCAGCAGATGATCGCCGAGCATGAACTCGTCGTCGGTCGACATCGCGCTGGAGTCGGTGAGCGTGTTCCAGAAGATCGGCCTGATCACGGGAGAGCCGCTCTGGGTGTGCTGATAGTAGGCGGTGTAGAGCGCGGGCATCATCCGATACCGCAGCCTGATCGTCGCGCGATTGGCGCGTTCATTCTCCGGGCCGTAGCTCCACGGCTCGCGGCGCGGGGTCTCGATCATCGCGTGGGTGCGCATGAATGGCACCAGCGTCGCCGCCTCCAGCCACCGCGTGTACAGCTCGGCGTTGGGCGCGCCGTTGAATCCTCCGATGTCGCTGCCGGCGAATGGAATGCCGGACATCCCGAGCCCGAGTATCATCGGCAACGACATGCGCAGGTGATCCCAGGTCGAGTTGTTGTCTCCAGTCCAGATCGTCGCGTAGCGCTGCACGCCCGCGTAGCCCGCGCGGGTGATCACGAACGGTCTGTTGTTCGGGCGCAGCGCGTGGAAACCTTCCGTCGCCGCGCGCGCCATGAGCGTGCCGTACTGATTGTGGTACTCGAGGTGACTGCCCGGATGTCCGTCGCCCTTGAACTGGGCGACGTCGGTAATGGTCTGGCCACCGAAGGATGCCGGCTCGTTCATGTCGTTCCACACTCCGGCGACGCCGACGTCGACCAGCGCGCGATGCTGAGCCCCCCACCACTGACGCACGGCGGCCTGCGAGAAATCGGGCAGCACGCTGCGGCCCGGCCAGACGATCGCCACGTACGGCGTCCCGTCAGGCAGCGTCACGTACGCATTGCGCGCCAGCCCGTCGCGGTACACGGACCAGGCGCTGTCGATCTTGAGGCCGGGATCGACGATCGTCACCACGTGGAATCCCTCGGACGCGAGGGTGTCGATCATTGCCTTCGGATGCGGAAATCTCTCGGGGTCGAAAGTAAAATCCCGGTAGCCCCTCATGTAATGGATGTCGAGATGGATGACGTCGGCGGGGATGTCGCGACTGCGAAACCCGCGCGCCAGATTCTCGACCATCGTGTCCGGGTAGTAGCTGTAGCGGCTCTGGTGATAGCCGAGCGACCAGCGCGGAGGCAGAGCGGTGCGGCCAGTGAGCCTGGTGTAGCGCGCGATGGTGCTGTCGAGCCCGGGGCCCGGAATCACGTAATAGCGGAGCTCTCCGCCATCGATGCCACCCTCGGCCATGTACGAAACCGAATTGCGCATGCGCGCGGAAAAATCGAACTCGGCGCGGAACGGATTGTCGTAGAGAAGTCCGTAGGCGCGCCCGGCGCGCACCCCGATGTAGAACGGAATCGACGAGTAGATCGGCATGTCTCCGGGGCGGTAGCC
Organism: Gemmatimonadaceae bacterium; assembly: GCA_036488915.1. Classification (GTDB taxonomy): domain Bacteria; phylum Gemmatimonadota; class Gemmatimonadetes; order Gemmatimonadales; family Gemmatimonadaceae; genus UBA4720. Next base: position 15,281 of record DASXGU010000275.1, read on the forward strand.
GAAGCGGTCGGTGTTCCAGAGCGGAAAGACCGACCCGTTGCGCAGCAGGGGCATCGGCTGCTCACCGAGTCCGTAGTAGCGGGTTCCCTCGGGATCGCGTACGACGTGGCTGACTCTTCCGAGTGCGGAGCCAGCGCCGAGTGATTCCGCGAAGAGCTCGTTGCCGCCTGTGTCGGTGACGCGGATACTGACCGGATGCCGCGCGACGCGTACGACCACACCTTCGCCGGAAACGAGAATGGTGTCGCCAGCTTCGCGGATGGCGGCACTGCCGAGCCGCGGCGCGGTGTCGCCAGTGGCAAGCGAATGCGGGACGGGAAAGACAGGGTTATCTCCGAAGCGCGTCCGAACCCGGGCACCCACGCCGGCGATAGTCTCGATCAGGACGTTGCCACGCTCCGCGTGGACGAGAACGCCCGCCGGAGTCTTGTCGTAGCCGAGTGCGTTGCCGAGGTACTTGTAGAGGGACTGTGCCGAGGCGGGATGGCCGGAGAGACAAACGGCAAAGAGGAGGGCGGAGCCGGATACGATTCGCTTCAAGAGATCACCGTCGTGAAGAGGATGCGCGCGCGACCGCGGATCGAGTCCGCGCGGCAACAAATCTTACGGCGGTTTAGAGGAGGACTGCAACTCCCACTCGACCGCAACCCATCAGTTGCAGTCGAGTGCGAGTTGACAATCCTCAGAGTCGATACCTGAGACTGGCAAATACCGACCGGGGCTCTCCCGGCGAAACGATGTGCCCGGCCACCACTTCAGGGTACGCTCTGTTCAGCACGTTCCTCAATCCCGCATCGAGAAGCACGGTCCGCGAAAGACGGAGGCGTCCGCTCAAATGCATCAGTCCGTATCCTCCGAGCACCACCCCCGGCTCATCGAATGGAGAGTAGGGGCCGACCCAGTTGCCCGCGAGGCGGAGATTCCATTTGCCCGCCGTGACTCCGTCGTCGTTCCGCACATCGAGCGCGGCCGCGCCGACGTAGCGAGACGTGTTGTAGACTCGGAGGCCCGCGAGATCCACCGGGGGCGCTGCCGGATCGTCGGGCTCGACGAGCTGCCGCACGTAGCGCGCATCGTTGAGCGTCCACTCGGTGGAAAGGCGGGCAATTGGGGTGATTGGAGCGGCGACGTCGAGCTCGATTCCCTGGCGCCGGCTCGAGCCTCCGCTGATCGATCCCGACGTCAGCGGATTGAACGTCTGCTCGTTGCTGACGTTCATGCGGAACGCCGCGAGGGAAGCGCTGATGCCCGCGGTGTCGAGTTTTATTCCGGTCTCGTACGCCCAGGCGGTGATCGGCGACAGTGTCGGATCGATGACCACTCCGTCGGTGGAACGGAAGCCGCGTGAGACGTTGCCATAGAGCCCGACTCCGGAAACGACGTGCACCATCGCCCCCGCCTTGGGTGAGAACACGCCGTGCGCTGCGGTCACGTTGCCGGCGGCGTCGCCGACCGGCATCGACGTCGTCCTGATCTCGTCGTAGCGTCCGCCCAGATCAATGCGAACGCGCGTGCCGACATCGAACGCCGACTGCAGGAACAGGCCGCCCGACAGCTGCTGACCGCCGACGAGCGCGTCGACCGTGTCCCGCTGGCGTGCGGTGGTGAACCAATTCTGATAGTCAGAGTGATCGAAGCGGCCTTCGCCCCCGAAAGTGATGTCGAACGACGGTGTGCCCCACGTCATGGCGCTGGTGAGACCGTAGCCGTAGCGCGAATCCTCTTCTTCGGTCTGGCTTCCCGTTCCCTCGAATTTTCCGCCCGCCGGGGGAATGGTGAGAAAGAGCTGCCATCTGCCCTGGGTGGCGTATGCGGTCGTGCGCCACAGCGCGGATCCGCGAATGACGCGCAGGCTCAATCGCTCCTGGGCGTGGCGCTTGTAGCCGCCGTCGGTCGGATTCGAGACGATGTTGTACTGCTGATCGGCGAACTCCTGCTCGCTGAGATAGCCCGGTGAATCCCAGCGCGCGCCGTACAGCTCCACACCGGCGTCGAGCGTCGCGCCCTGTGCGATGTCACGCACTACCCGCGCGTGGGCCTGGGTGAGATCGTTGCGCGAGTTCGGACGGAAGCCGTCGTCATGCCGGGCCCGCAGGCCGAAAACTCCACCGCCGTCGGAGCCGTGATCGAAGCCCGTCAGAAACGTCGCTTCCCCGCGGCCGAAATTCCCCCCGCTGACATCGGCCTGGCTGCTGCTCGTGCGCTCGAGGGTTCGCACGTTGACGACGCCCGAGAGCGCGAAATTTCCGAACAGCGCGCTCGTCGGTCCCTTGATGACGTCGACATCCTGCACCGCAGCGGGAAAGATCAGGCTCCAATCGTTGTACCCCTCGGCGTGGCCGTTCACCGGCTCGTTGATGGGGACGCCATCGATCCACAGCGCCAGATCTGTGGAGTGATCGCTGCTGAAGCCGCGCACCGAAGCATCGCTGGCGAAGCCGGGGCCCTGGCCCTGGAGATGAACCTCGACACCCGCCGACTGTCTGAGCAGGTCCCAGGGATCGTTCGCCGGCGTCTCCTGCATCTGCGCCTGCGAGACGTGGGTGGCGGTCGATGCTTCGCGCCTGTCAGCCGGCGCGGCGGTGATGGTGACCGCGCGCAGCTGCACCGACCGGCGCACGGTATCGACCCTGGCCGTGTCGCGCCGCACGGTATCTGCCTTGACCGTGTCGCCCACTGGTTGCGGCTGCTGCGGCTGCTGCGCGAACGCTATTGGACTCGCCAGCGGAATGACCGCCAGCGTTATCAGGCACTTTTTGAGTATGCGCATCAAGGGTTGCTCCTCCCGGGAGCATTGCAGTTTCGATTGTTAGTTGATTGCTCGACATCGTGCGACGGAGCGGGGCGCGTTAAACGGGAAGCGTTACGCGCGAAGCGGGAGGAGCAGTCGAAAAAGGGAAGGAGTGTTCCGACCTGACGCTGCCGAGTGACGGAGCTGGCGGGAGTGGCGCATCGCTGCGCGCCACGACGATGGCGGGGGCGAAGGTGAGGTTAGGCGAAAGGAGCCTGAACGCGCCGACGCAGCAGCCACAGCTGTCACAGGCGCTGTGGGGTTTCTTGTCCTGGTGGCCGCGGCTGTCGGCCGGAGCGGCGAGATGGTGATGATGGTGCTCCATCCCCGCCGGCGACGCGCTCGACACCACGCGATGCAGCTGGCACTCGGCGCTCAACGATGTGAGCACCGTCATCGTCGCAATACACATTGCGAGGACGACTGCTGCCGAGCGACCAAAAAATCCCCGAGACATCACTAAACTATAGCATGGATGCGTCGGGATCGCGCGCGGTCGACGGAATTTGGGGGCGCACTCCCGCCTGGGAGCGGCGAGCGGCATCGATTCAACGGATGCCACCTCAGCTTGTCGGGTTGAACGGATGCCTCGCGACGTGCTCGTCAAATTCAGCGTCCAGCTCCGCGCGTCGCTGCCGCCAGGAAGCGCGCATTTCTTCCTCGGTCCTGGTGTGGATGTATCCGGGCGACCCAACCGGCTCGGCCCGCTCAACTTCTATGAGTACGACTGCTTCCACCGGATACTTCGCGCCTTCCTCCCCGTAAATGCGCGTGGTCGCTTCGCGAAAGACATCGTCATCGCGGTGCAGCTCGGCTCGGCCGAAGAATCGGTACCCGCGCCGCGAGAGCTGCTCGACGACGTTGACCTCGATCAGCGGATTGGCAGCCAGATTGGCGCGTGTCCCCGGTGACGCGATGTCCAGGAAGTAGATGTGGTCGTCGTCCCAGACGCGAATCGTGCCCTTCGGTGAAAGATTGGGCTGGCCGTCGGGCGTCACCGTAGCGGCGAAGCAGAGGTGCGCGGCCTGGATCACCGCGCGCATATCCTGAGTGATTATTCCCATGGCCCGTTGAACGTGCAGGCCGCGGGATTGTCGGTCAATCCTGCCGGATTACTCGCTTAGCGCTTTCAAGCTGTGTGCGCAGCTCGCATCCGCATCGCGATCCGACCGACAGACCTCGCCGGGCTTTGGCGATTCGTCGGTCGATGTCACGCAGGGGCACACAACCGCGCGCTCGCCAGGGTAGGGAAGCCGGGTTTCCTGCTTGAAGTGCTTGTGTTTCAGATTCTTGATCATCAGTCTTTTTGGTGTTTCAGGTTTCTCCACCAATTAGACGACCAATACACCCCTTTTGGTTGCCCGGATGCATCAAAAAGACGTCAAGATTGCGTCACGAAGTAACGCACCCTGCCGTTTCGCCGCCCGCTTCCCCCTCCGTTGCGCTTCCCGCCGCCAAGCCGTAAGTACAAGGCTCCCCCGACGAATGAGCAAAATGGTCGAGACCATTCCGCATCCCCCCGGGAACGCGTGACCGAGCGGGACGATCCATCCCCCTGGACCGATCTCATCGATCAGCTACAGGAGACGTTCGGGAACAACTATAGAATGCGAAAGGAGCTGCTCGGCGGCGGCATGGCCCGGGTGTTCCTCGCCCGCGACGAGACCCTAGGCAGAGACATCGTCGTCAAAGTGCTGTCGCCGGAGCGCACTTACGGATTCTCGGTAGCGCGATTCAACCGCGAGTTCAAGCTCGCCGCCGCGCTGCAGGAGCCCCACATCGTCCCCGTGCTCAGCGCCGGCCAGACTCTGACCGGCCTCCCCTACTATACCATGCCGTTCGTGCGGGGCGAATCGCTGCGAAAGCGCATCCAGAAAGGCCCCATCCCCCTCGACGAGAGCGTGGGCATCCTGCGCGACGTCGCCAAAGCCCTCGCCTACGCGCACCGCCAGAACATCGTCCACCGCGACATCAAGCCCGAGAACATTCTGCTCAGCGAGGGGACGGCGCTTGTCACCGACTTCGGCATCGCCAAAGCGGTTCAGGCGGCGATGCCGTCTTCGCCCTACGGCTCGGCGATCACCGAGCCCGGAGAGCCGATCGGTACCCCGATGTACAGGTCGCCCGAGCAGGCGGCCTCCGACCCGTCCACCGATCAGCGCGCCGATATCTATTCGTGGGGCGTCGTCGCCTACGAGCTGCTTTCGGGCACCCACCCGTTCGCCGACAAGCCCACGCCGCAGGCCCTTCTCGCCGCGCAGATGTCGGATCCGCCGCCTCCGCTGATCGTCACCGGCTCCAGGTTGCCGCGACCGCTCGCCGATCTGGTGATGAGATGTCTGTCGAAGACGGCCGCTCAGCGTCCGAACAACGGCACCGAGCTGCTCGCCGCGCTCGACGCTCCGCCGCCCAGGACGCGCTTCCCGCGCATCGACATGAGCCTCTACAGCCGGCGCGCGCTCATTGCCGCGCTGGCAGTCATGATGATCCTGGTCGCAACGGCGGTTTGGCGCACGCGGGACGCGTCCTCCCGGCCGCCTTTGATCGCGGTGCTTCCCTTCGATACGGAAGGACCCGGCGCCGACTCGAGCTTCGCCGACGGACTCCGCGATGCCGTCACCGGCAAGCTCGCCCGACTCGGGGGACTACGGGTCATAGACGGGAAAAGCGTCGCGTCGCTGGCGCCATCGCCGAGGGCCAGCGCGCAGCAGGCGGGCAGATCGCTGGGCGCCGACTATGTGCTTCAGGCGTCTGTTCGCTGGGCGAAAGGCGCCGACGGACAGCCACGCGTGCGAGTGAGCCCCGCGCTGATCAGTGTGACCGACGGGACCACCCGCTGGGCCGGCGAGCCCCAGATCGTATCACCCTCGGATCCATTCACCATTCAGGCGAGCGTAGCGACGCGAGTCGCGGAAGCGCTGGACGTGGTGATGATCGCGCGCGAGCGCACGACGATCGCGATGCCCGCGACCACCGACACCGGCGCGTTTGCCGCAGTGGTCCGTGGCAAGCGCATCAACGAGGAGAACACCCGCGCGTCATACGCGGAATACGAGAAAGCGCTCCGCGAGTTCGAGACCGCGTACAGACGGGATCCAGGTTACGCCGATGCCTTCGGGCTCGCCTCCCAATCCCTGGCGGTGATGTCCTATTCGGGCGGGACCAAGATGCTCGACTCGGCGGCTGTCCTCGCGCGGCGTGCGCTGCAGCTGGATCCGACCCAGCCGAATGCCGTCGCGACTATCGCATTCCGAGGATTCGGGCGGCCCGCCGAAGCGCTGTCGGTGCTGAGGAGCGCGCTCAAGGCAAATCCGTCCAACATCGCCCTGCTCGGCTATCTGCAGCGCGCGCTCCTGGTGGTCGGTGATTCCGCCGGCGCGTGGGATGCCGTGAATCGCGTCGTTCCTCTGGCGCCGGGGTCGAGAACGGTTCTGTCCACCAGTTTCGGTACCGCGCTCGCTCTCCGCCGCTACGCCGACGCGGCGAGATTCGTGACTCGGGAGCGGGAGCTCGATCCGGCCGCGCTCGGCCCGATTTTCGATGCCGCGAGTCTCGCCGCCAAGCTCGGCGACAGGACGGGCGTGACGAGGGCGGTGCGCGCGCTCCGCGATCGCGGAGGCAGGCTGGGCGCATCGGATGGCGATCTCATGCGCAGCGGCGACGCCGAGCTCCAGAACGAGCTCGCCAACGGATCACTGGCGTCCTTCGCGCCCGGCTCGGCGCTCGACAGTGTGAACTTCTACGCGGAGAAGGCAGAGCTGTTCATGGCGCGCGGGGATTCAGCGCGCGCGAGGACTTTGGCGGATTCGGCGTGGAAGCTCGAGAAGCGAATGGCCGACGATCCCAACCAATACATCTACGTGCGGCGCACGCAATACGAGGTGCTCGCATGGCTGGCTGCATTGCGGGGTGATCGGCCGGCGGCTCTGGGGATGCTGCGGCAGGCGTCCATTAGTCCGACGATCACGATGTATCCCAATGGCGTCGAGGGGGTTCAGCTGTCGTGTACGACGGCGGCCGTCTATGGATTCCTGAACGACATCGAGTCGATGCTGCCGCATGCTCGACGATGCTTCACGCTGGCGAACGGGTACCCGATTTCGGCGCTCGATGATCCCGAGTTTGCGAAGTTCAAGAGTGATGCGCGAATCAGGGCGTTCGTCAGGTAGGGCGGAGCCGGCCCAGCGTGAGTTTGCAGTTAAGGGGTCGACAGCTCCATCCCATAGTCTTTAAGGATGACCGTCCTCTCTCGTTCCTGCGCGTTGCTCCTGGCTATCGCGCCCCCACTCTCCGCGCAGTCGCCAGTTAGAGATCCCCACGAAGTCCAACCAGAGCGTCCGACGATCGCTACTCACGCGGGGACGGTAGCCAAAGGCTGGCTGGAGCTCGAAGAAGGCGGTGAATGGGACAAAGCCGCCGACGGTTCGCGGAGCTTCTTCGCTCCGACCAACCTCAAGCTCGGGCTGTCCTCGAACCTCCAGCTCAATGTTCAAGTCGCCCTCATCGCTGACCCGAGAATCCGAAACGGAAACCTCACCCCCGGCGACCTCACCCTCGGCGTGAAATACCGGATCCTCGACGACGCTCCCATCCTCGGCGATTTCGCCGTGCTCCCCTCGCTCAAGCTGCCCACCGCTACCGAAGGCAACGGCGGAACGGGGACGACCGATTTCTCCCTGCTCCTCATCTCGAGTCATGAGCTGGGCCAGGTCGAGATGGACATCAATACAGGCGCGACCCGCCGCACCGGCGACGGAAGGTCGGCCCCAACCACTGCTTACCTGTGGACCACAAGTTTCGGTATCCCGATCCGCGGCCCGCTCGGCGCCGCCCTCGAGATCTTCGGCTATCCCGGGACGAGCGGCCCCGCCGGCGGCAAAGGAATCGCCGCCCTCCTGGCCGGCCCCACCTACCTAGTTCGCAAATGGCTGGCGATCGACGCCGGCATCATCTCCCCGATCACCGGCCCCCAGGCCCATGCGGTGTACACAGGCTTCGTCTGGAACTGCGGCACCGTCTGCGGCCACCACCGAGGCACTTGATCAGTCACATTGGCCTCCAGCACTTGCTGTTTTGCAATACCGTCAGTGCGTTATCTGACGGAGACCCGTGCCGTTGGCGTTCACCGTCCAGATCTGCATTCGTCCACTTCGGTTGCTCTGGAATGCGAGACTCACCCCATCAGAGAACCAGCTCGGCGTTTCGTCGAGGAAGATGTCGGAGTGTGGAAGAATTTCGCGCTCGCCCCCGGTGCGCAGATCGATGATCCATATCGTGGATTTGCCCTTGGCTGTGGACGAGTTCGCCTGAAACGCGAGCTGCTGGCTGTCGGGACTCCACGCCGGCATTTGCGCGCGTCCTTCCGCCGCCGTGAGATGCGTCACCCTGTGCTGATTCGATCCGTCGGCGTTCATCACCCAGACCGCGATGCCTGATTTGTCGCTCGCCGTATAGGCGATGCGGGTGGCGTCGGGCGACCAGACGCCGAGCCATACGGTGTGTGAATCATCGGTGAGCTGGCGCGCGCTGCGTTGATTGATGTCCGTCATTACTAGATGCGAGGCTGTCCATGGGCCGACATCGTAGACGACCTGCGCCCGCCCGGGCGCGACTTCGGGCGACCGTCCGGGAAACGTCCCGATTTTGCGCCGCCGCGCGCTATCCGGCCACAGCTCGTAGAGAACGCTGGAGTCGTGGCTCGCCACGGAGTAGAACAACGAGTTCCCATTGGCAGCCCACTCTTCGCCCGCGACGCCCGCGGGCTCGCTGGTCAATTGCCGCTCCCCCGTTCCATCGATGATCCAAAGCTGGTTCGTCCCA
>DASXGU010000285.1:0-8876 GCA_036488915.1 Gemmatimonadaceae bacterium
GCAGCCGCCCGGACGCGCTGTCTGAGCGCGTCTCGCGTAACCGACCACACGGCGGCGCCGTGCGCGAATAGTGCCGGCTGGGCATTGCGCGTGAGGGTGAGCTCGTCGGCCGGTCCCTCGAAGCAAAGCCGGCTCAGGTCGGTGCCGAGCGCCGCGTCGACTTCCCCGAAGACCCCCCGCGCGACTGGAAAAGCCTCAGCGAGGTCTTTGCCCATTCCCGGCTTCTGTGAGCCCTGGCCGGGAAAGAGAAGCACAATTTCCACTGCCTAGAATCGGATGACCATCGATGCCCAGGTGAATCCGGCGCCGAATGCGACCATCATCACCGTCGTACCTTCCTTGACGCGGCCCGATTCAATCGCCTCGTCGAGGGCAATGGGAATCGACGCCGACGACGTGTTGCCGAAACGGTCCACGTTCACGTACACCTTCTCCATCGAGATGCCGGCGTGCTTGGCGGTGGCTTCGATGATCCGCACGTTGGCCTGGTGGGGTATCAGGAGATCGACGTCGGATCCGGTGAGCCTTGCGCCGTCGAGCGCGCGGTCGGCGGCATCTGACATGGATCGCACGGCGTGCTTGAAGACTTCCCGCCCGGCCATCTTGACCAGATGCGAGCGCTTCTCGAGCACCTCGGCCGACATCGGCGTGGTGGCGCCTCCGTCGGGACGGTAGAGCAGGTCCGCGAGCTTCCCGTCGCTGCGCATGTAAGCGGAGAGGATCCCTTTGCCTGGCTGGCGACTGCGCTTGAGCACGGCGGCGCCGGCGCCGTCGCCGAACAGCACGCACGTGGACCGATCTTTCCAGTCCACGATCGCGCTCATCTTCTCGGACCCGATGACCAACGCGGTTTCCGCCGTGCCCGACATGATCAGGCCCTCCGCCGTGCTCATCGCGTAGAGCCAGCCGGCGCAGGCGGCGCCGACATCGAACGCCGCGGCGCGCGTGGCGCCCAGTTCCGCCTGGATGTCGACTGCCGTGGCGGGCAGCAGCCGGTCGGGAGTTGCGGTGCTGAGGACAATTACATCGATCTCGCCGGGATGCACTCCGGCTTTCGCCATCGCCTGACGCGCGGCTTCCGATCCCATCGACGCCGTGGTTTCCCCGTTCCTCGCCAGACGGCGCTCGGAGATTCCGCTCCTCTCCATGATCCACTCGTGGGAGGTCTCGATGCCGATGGAAGCGAAGTCGTGATTGGTCATCACGTGACTGGGAAGTCCGCGCCCGGTGCCGGCGATCGCTGCAACCGGCCGCTTCATGCCGTAGCCGCCGCGGCGGTGATCGCCGGCTCGGCAGCCTCGAGCCTTCTGCCGATCTGCTCGTTCATGCGCGTCTCCACGGCCCGAACCGCCACCTTGATCGCATTCTTGATGGCGCGCGGCGGCGAGTTTCCGTGACAGATGATGCTGACTCCCCTGACGCCGAGGAGCGGCGCGCCCCCGTAAGCAGTGGAGTCGAAACCGGAGAGCGCCTCACGAACGCTGTCGGCGTCGATGCCCGGGTGCTCGCTCAGAACACGCACGATGAGTGGCGCAACTGCTTCGTAGAACTTGAGCACGACGTTGCCGACGAATCCGTCGCAGATAACGACATCGAACGGACCGCGCTCGCTGGCACCGGCGGGAAGATCGCGTCCCTCGAGATTGCCGTGAAAGTTGAATCCGGCCTTCTGAAAGATCTGGTGTGCTTCCTTCACCACGGCATTCCCCTTCTCCGGCTCCTCGCCGATGGAGAGCAGGCCGATCGAGGGATTCGGGCGACCGAAGACGCACTCAGCGTAAACCGCGCCAAGCCACGCGAACTGCAGGAGCTCGCGCGTCGAGCAGTCGACGTTGGCACCAGAATCGAGAACGATCACCGGCTTGCGCGCCGTCGGGAAAACCGTGGCGATGGCGGGCCGCGTGAGCCCAGGCTGGAGCTTGAGCAGCATCGCCGACGATGCCATTTGCGCCCCGGTGTTGCCGGCTGAAACGAAAGCGTCGGATTGTCCGTCGACCTGGAGCTTTAGCCCCACGATCATCGAGCTGTTCGGCTTCTTGCGCAGACCGGCGGTCGGCTTCTCCGACATCTCGATGACGTCGGGAGCCTCTACGACCTGGAGGCGATTCCGCACCGCTGCTGCGCGGGCGAGCTCGCCGGAAAGGGCGCGATTGACCTCGCCCTCGATGACGCTCGTCCGGCCGACGAGCTGCACGATGTGCGCGGGTTCGAGCTCGAGCAGGGCTAGAAGCGCGCCGGCAATAGTTGCTTTGGGAGCGAAATCACCCCCCATAGCATCCAACGCGATCCGCGCCAAATCAGGCTTCCTTTGGCTCTACTCGCTGTTCGCCCGCGTAGTACCCGCACTCTTCGCAGACATGATGCGGACGCTTCATGCTCTGGCAGCGCGGACACTTCTGGATGACGATGGCGGGCGCGATCTTGTGGGTGTTGCGCGCGCGCTTCTTTCTCTTCGATGTGCGTCGCTTCGGGACGGCCATTGGTTCTGTTTCCTTGAGTTGTTGACGTGCTAGTGCGACTTGCCTTGATGCTTGAGCAGTGCGTCCCAGCGCGAATCAGTCGTGGTAGTGGTGCAGCTGCAAGTACTTTCGTTGAGATTGGTCCCGCAAGTCGCGCACAGCCCCTTGCAGTCTTCCCTGCACTGGACGTACGCCGGCCCCATCAGCAGCCAGTTTTCTCTGACCGCCGGCCGGAGATCGAGCATCCGCTCGGCGGGGTCGTACAGGAACACGTCGGGGTCGTCCGCCTCGTCGGCACCAATCTCCGCCAGCAGAAGGTGCACGTCCTCATCGATCTCGGCTTCGACTTCCTCGAGGCACAACCGACAAGGAAGCTCGGTACGCCCCTCGATGCGGCCCGTAAAATAAAATCTTCCTTCACCCGCCGAGGATAGCCGGCCCGTCACCCTGATTGGCTGAGTGGGCCGGAAATCTCCTTCTTCCCAGACAGCATCATCCGGCGCGAGCGAGCCGTCCACGTGGGCGGCTTTGGTCTCCAACGAGCGTATGTCAAACGACAGCATAAGCCCTTTAAACTAGCGGGTTTAAGAGGCCCATTCCAGCCCAGGCCGAGCCTTTTTTTTCCTAAACGAGCTCGTACTCCGGAAAGAAAAAGCGCGCTTCGCGGGCGGCGTTCTCGTCAGAGTCGGACGCGTGGATAGCGTTGCGCTCCTTTGATTCAGCGTAGAGCTTCCTCACCGTTCCGGCCTCCGCCTCGGCAGGATCCGTAGCCCCGATGGCTTTGCGGAGCGCAGCGACGGCGTCGTCCCGCTCCAGTACCATCGGCATGCACTTGCCCGACGTCATGAAGCGGACGAGCGAGCCAAAGAACGGCCGCTCGCGATGGACCTCGTAAAACGCGCCGGCCTGCTTCTCGGTGAGCTGCATGATCCGCGATGCGATGATCCGGAAGCCAGCCTTTTCCAGAACGGCGATGATCTGCCCGGTCTTGGCGGCGCCAAACGCGTCCGGCTTGATGATGGTGAGAGTTCTGTTGCCCGCCATTTATTATCTCTTTCCTAGCGCATTGCGCGTTTGAGTAAGTCCACAACGTCAATCGGCCGCTTGGCGACCGCCACCCCGTTCTCCTCGAAAGCCTGCATTTTCTCGGCTGCCGTGCCGGTAGAGCCAGAGATTATGGCACCCGCGTGCCCCATCCGGCGGCCCGGCGGCGCCGTCTGTCCGGCGATGAATCCCACCACCGGCTTGCTCATTTTTTTCTTGACGAATCGCGCCGCTTCCTGCTCGTCGGTCCCGCCGATCTCGCCAATCATCACGACGGCCTTGGTGGCGGGATCCTCCTCGAACGCGGAAAGGCAATCGATGAAATTGGTGCCGTTGATCGGATCGCCGCCGATGCCCACGCAGGTCGTCTGACCGATCTTCGCACGCGTCAGCTGGTAGACGACTTCATAGGTCAGGGTGCCCGAGCGGCTGACCAGCCCGACTGGTCCCGGCGTACAGATTCGCCCCGGAATGATGCCGACGTTGGATGCGCCGGGGGTGATCAGGCCTGGGCAGTTCGGGCCCAGCAATCGCGCGCCGCGCTCCCTGACGAATGGATAGACGCGCGTCATGTCCAGCACCGGCACGCCCTCGGTAATGGCCACGACGAACGGAATACCGGCGTCGGCCGCCTCCATGATGGCGTCGGCGGCGAACGGCGGCGGCACATAGATCACGCTCGCGTTCGCTCCGGTTGCCTTGACTCCCTCGGCGACGGTGTTGAAGATCGGAACCTTGTCCTCGAACTTCTGGCCGCCCTTGCCGGGCGTGACGCCGGCCACGACCTGGGTGCCGTAGGCCATCATCTGCCTGGCGTGGAATGATCCGTCGCGGCCGGTGATGCCCTGGATGAGCAGTCGGGTGTTCTTGTCGATGAAGATGCTCACGCGGCCTTTCCTCCGGTCGCGAGCGCGACGGCTTTCTTCACCGCTTCATCCATGTCGGTCATCGCTGACATCCCGTGCTCGGCGAGAATCTTGACTGCAATCTCTTCGTTGGTCCCGGTCAGACGGATCACCAGCGGGATCTTCAGCGGATTGGCGGAGATGGCCTTGACGATGCCGTTGGCGACGTCGTCGGTGCGGGTGATGCCGCCGAAGATGTTGAAGAGAATTGCCTTGACGTTGGGCTCGCGCGTGATGATCCGGAGCGCCGCGACCACCTTCTCCGGATTCGACGAGCCTCCGATGTCCAGAAAGTTGGCGGGTTCCCCGCCGTAGTACTTCACCAGGTCCATCGTGGCCATGGCCAGGCCCGCGCCGTTGACGACGCAGCCGACGTTGCCATCGAGCTTGATGAAGGTAAGGCTGGCTTTTCGGGCCTCGACCTCGCTCGGATCCTCCGCCGACTCATCGCGAAGGGTCGCGATGTCGGGGCGCCGCTCGAGCTCGTTGTCGTCGATCACCATTTTGGCGTCGAGGGCGACTACATCTCCCGCCGGGGTCGTGACGAGCGGATTTATCTCGGCCAGGGACCCGCCGTTCTCGAAGAACGCGCGGTAGAGCTGCTGCAGGATTTTCGCGACAGCGCGGACCTGCTTCATGTCCGAATACAGGAAGAACGCCAGCTGCATCGCCTCGTACGGCTGGAGGCCGTACCGGGGATCGATCGGGTGGCGAAGAATTTTCTCCGGAGTCTTGGCTGCAACCTCTTCGATGTCGATGCCTCCCGCGGGGCTGGCCATGAAGACCGGCTTCTTGGAGGCACGATCGACGATGATGCCTACGTAAGCCTCGGTGGCGATATCGGCTGCGGGCGTGACCAGAACTTTCTCGACTGGCAGCCCCTTGATGGTGAGCTGGAGGATCTGCGCGGCGACGCGGCGCGCTTCGTCGGGAGTCTTCGCGAGCTTGACCCCACCGGCCTTGCCCCGCCCGCCGGCATGAACCTGCGCCTTTACGACCACGGTCGTGCCGAACCTGCGGGCGATTGCTTCTGCTTCCTCCGGCGTCGTGGCTACGTCTCCCGGCGGGATCGGTATGCCGTACTTCCGAAAGATTTCCTTTGCCTGGTATTCGTGGATGTTCACTCTTGCTCCGAACGCGTGCGTGCACGCGTGCTGTCAACTTTGAATGAGAATCAGGGAATGATCTCGGTACCGCCAATTCCCTGCACCGCTGCTCTGCCCTTGCTCAGCTCGGTAATAATGGCACGGCCGTTCGTGCGACGCACATAGTCTGCCGCGGCCGCAACCTTTGGCGCCATGCTGCCTTCGCCAAGAGCACCTTCGGCTCGCAGACGGTCGGCCTCGGCGACCGTGAGCGAGCTGATCGCCCGCTGCTGGTCGGTGCCCCACCCAGTATAAACGGCATCGACGTCGGTGAGAATCATGAAAAGTTCGGCACCGAGCTCCCGGGCCAGGACGGCGGCGGCGAGATCCTTGTCGACGACCGCATCGACTCCTTCCAATCCGAGTGCCGGATCGCGATAGATGGGAATCCCGCCCCCACCGCAGGCGATCAAGACCGTTTCGCGCTCGAGCAGAATGCGGATAGTCGAAAGCTCGTGAATGGCCAACGGCGTCGGACTACCGACGACGCGTCGCAAGTGTCCCTTCCCATCTTTCTTCACCGCCCGGCCTTCCGCCCGAAGCTCGCGCGCTCTGACGGCCGACAAACCGTGGCCGATGAATTTCTTGGGGTCCTTGAGGGCGGGATCATCTGGAGCCACCTCGACCTGGGTGAGCACTGTGACCACGTCTCGCGTGCTCCCAGCCTTGCGCAACGCGTTCTCCAGCGATTGCTGGAGCATGTAGCCGATCCACCCGGCGGTGCCGGCGACCAGAACGCCGAGCGGAAGCGGCGACACTTCGCTGCGGGCCTTTTCGTTTCGGACGAGCTCGTCCCCAACTTGCGGGCCGTTCCCGTGCACGACTACGACTCTCCAGCCGTCTACGACGAGATCGACGATTGGTCCGAGGCTCTCACGCGTGTGCCGAAACTGATCGGCGATGGTCGAGCGCTCGCCGGCCGGCGCCAGCGCATTTCCTCCGACGGCGATCACTGCGGTCCGTGTGTCGGTCATTTATGCGCCGGGGCGATGATCGCGCCGAGCGAGTCGTAGGCAATGCCGAATGCCTTGAGATCGGTGGCGGCGAGCGCGGCACGCATCCGATTGTACAGCCTCGTCACTGCGGCACGAAACGAGGAGTCGCTGGCGATCGGCGCTGATTCCACCTGGACCGGCGCCCACGGGGTGGCGGTAAGCTCCCGCACGATGCCGGGCGCCCGGTAGTCGGCGGAGTTGGGAAATGCCGTCATCCACGCGGTGGCGATCGGGTCCGGGGACGGATCGGCCCCCATCATTACCCTGGCGGTGCGGGCATTGACCAGTGCGGTGGCGGCGTGCCGAAAATAGCTGCGTTCTTCACCGGCCAGCACGTAGCGCTCGGAAAGCGGATAGTCGGATGATGCGGAGTAGAGCTCCATTTTCCAGTATAGGGTGTCGGCGTGAAACATCGGCTCGACCTGGCTTCCCTGGGCAAAAATCGGCGCCAATGCCTTGATGCGCGCGCGAACGTCGCGGACGGCAACGATGCGTGTCCGTCTCGGCACCGAATCAGCGAGCAGATCGAGCGATTGGTAAGCCCACGCATACGCGAGTCGCGACAAGCCTTCGCCGAGGCGCTGCCCGGCGATGTCCAGCTGGGGATTCGCGATGATCACCTGCGACCTGGCGCCCGGATAGACGAGCGAATCCTGACGCAGCAGCTGCTGACTCGCGGCGCTGGTTACGACGCTGTCGAGCGCGGCAGACACCGCCGATTTTCGGAGCGCATCGTAGCTGGCTGGAGTGAGTGCGTAGGCACGTCTCGTGAACTCCGCGCGTGTCGCCAGGTACGGGCGCTCCCTCACGATCTGCGCGTCGCGCGACGTGAATCTGCGCACGAGAAGAGGTACCAGCTCCTGCACGCCGACCGACAGAATCACGATTACGGTAACGGCGACGAAGCTCGTCCTGAGCTGCCCTGTCCATCCGCTCAGCAGTACAGTGATGGCGGCGCCGGCGGTAGCGATCGAAAGGATCAGCAACCCCGACAACAGCCACTGATGATCGACGTAGGAAAACGCTCCGTTGTCGCCGCTGCCGTGATTGAGCAGATCGTAAGAGTCGAGCCGATAGCTCCACATGGTGATCAGAAGAAGCAACGCGGCCAGGACGCTGAGATGCCTGCGCACGCGCGCGCTCATGCGGAGGCCGGCCCGCTCCCACCTCAGTCCCGGCGTCAGCGAGTAAAGAATCACCACTACCAGCGACACTCCGACGACGAGGATCATCGCCCACGAATAGGCTGCTTTCTCCAGCGGCAGCCAGGTCGTGTAAAACGCGAGATCGTGTTGAAAGTAGGGGTCGCTCTCCCGGAAGCTGACGCCGAGACGCGCCAGTGCCAGCAGCGTCCAATCGGGCAGCGCCGGCGTCGTCGCGGCGGCGATCGCCAGGGACAAAAGAAACGCGAAGCGATCGATGTACTTTCGCGGCACCGCTTCGCCGAACTCGACGTTCGCCATCCGGCGGGGCAGAGTCAGCACGCCGATGCTGCGGCCAAGCGCGGACAGGTTCAGGAAGGCGAGGAGAACGGCGATGATGGTGCCGATTCCGTAGATCAGCACCACATCTCCAGCGCGCTCGCCCCACAACGCGCCCGCGCCCAGCGCTGTGTACCAGGTGTAATCGGCGAAAAGCGTCGACGATGCGCGTCCGGCGACGAGAACAGCAGCCGCTATGACGACCCCGATGAAGAGCCGCCTGCGGGTCATGGCAGTCACATCAGACCTTGACGCCCTTCGAGCGGAGCCAGCCCTCGAGCTCCGACTGGATTCTCTCCAGCTCGGGCTGGGTTCGCGCCTCGAAGCGCATCACCAGCACCGGCTGGGTGTTGGAGGCGCGGATAAGGCCCCAGGCGTCGCCGAAGAGAACGCGCACCCCATCGACAGTGATCACCTCGTACCTCGAGCTGAAGTATTTTCTGGCCTCCTCGACGATGCCGAATTTCCGGTCGTCCGGACAGTCGACCCTTATCTCGGGAGTCGAGACGAACCGCGGCACATCGGCCAGCAGCTGTCGCACGCTCTTGCCTGAATCCGCGACGATGCGCAGAAGGCGCGCGGCGCCGTAAAGCGCGTCGTCGAATCCGTAATACCCTTCCGAGAAGAACATGTGGCCGGAAACCTCGCCGCCGACTGGTGCGTGGGTCTGATGAATCTTCTCCTCGATGACTGAGTGGCCGGTCCTCCACATCACCGGGATGCCGCCGGCCTTTTTGATGGCCTCGGGGAGGGCCTGCGAAGACTTCACGTCGAATACGATGGACTGGCCCTTCCCCGTGCGCGCCAGCGCATCGCGCGCGTAGAGAATCAGAAGGTAGTCACCCCA
>DASXGU010000082.1:0-22269 GCA_036488915.1 Gemmatimonadaceae bacterium
CGCTCCTCGCCGCGTGAAATGTGTCGGTGAGCTGCGAAGGCTGTACACCCTCGACCGGCACCATTAACGGGTGAGCGAGAAAATACGCGGAGTCCGACGCCAGCATCGGACGCATGTCGAGGGGAACGGATCCGCCGTCACCGTCTGGGCGCGTGACAACCACGCCCGGCAATTTCCGATTGGCGTCGTCGGGAGCGGCGCGCAGGTTGACGCACGTCACGACGCCCACCATCAGACAGAATGCGGTGGCGCTCAGCCGGGCCGCCCGCGCGATCACCGCTCCCCGCCTGAAGAACACCTCTAGCTCAGCTCGATGAAACACCAGCCAGCTGGTTCCCGGATTCCGGCATCGCCTCGCTCCCCGCGCCATTCGACGACTGCTCACGCTCTTGCCACTCGCGTGCCAGCTGAGCAATTCCCTCCTCGATGGTCCGCGAATGGTGCATCGAGCAGAACCTAGGACCGCACATTCCGCAGAACTCGGCGCTCTTGAAGTACTCGGCGGGGAGCGTCTCGTCGTGATATTCCTGCGCGCGCTCCGGATCGAGGCTGAGACGGAACTGTTCCTTCCAGTCGAATGCGTACCGCGCCCGCGACAATGCGTCGTCCCGGTTGCGTGCGCCCTTCCTGCCGCGTGCAACGTCTGCCGAATGAGCGGCGATCTTGTACGCGATCACGCCCTGTCGCACATCTTCGGCGTTGGGAAGTCCGAGATGCTCCTTTGGCGTCACGTAGCAGAGCATGTCGGATCCGAACCAGCCGATCATGGCGGCGCCGATGGCGCTCGAGATGTGGTCGTAGCCCGGAGAGATGTCGGTTACGAGCGGACCGAGCGTGTAGAACGGGGCCTCACTGCAGACTTCCTTCATGCGGCGAACGTTCATCTCGATCTGGTCCATGGGGATGTGACCCGGACCTTCCACCATCACCTGGACGTCCCGCTTCCACGCTCTTCGGGTGAGGTCGCCAAGCGTGTCGAGCTCGGCAAACTGAGCGCGATCGCTGGCGTCGGCGATACAGCCGGGTCGCAGGCTGTCGCCGAGCGAGATGGTGACGTCGTATTGGCGGAGGATGTCGAGAACGTCGTCGAATCGCTCGTACAGCGGATTCTGCTTGCGGTGGGCCATCATCCACACCGCGTGCAGCGATCCGCCGCGGCTGACAATGCCGGTGATGCGTCCGTGCACGAGCGGCAGGTGCTCGATCAGGATGCCGGCGTGGAGCGTCATGTAATCCACGCCTTGCCTGGCCTGATGCTCGATCATGTCGAGAAGATCGTTGGCGGTCAGCTCCTCGAGCTGCTTATCCCACTTGCCGTCTGGGCCGCCCTGCACCGCCTGGTAGATCGGCACCGTTCCGATCGGAACCGGCGACGCCGCGATGATGGCACGGCGGATTCCGTCGATGTTGCCGCCGGTGGAAAGATCCATCACCGTGTCCGCGCCGTACTTGATGGCGACGGTCAGCTTCTCGATCTCGCCGTCGACGTCCGACGACACCTGCGAGTTGCCGATGTTGGCGTTGATCTTCACTCGCGCGACTTTGCCGATCGCCATCGGCTCGAGCGCGCCGGCCAGGTGCCGAATGTTGGCGGGGATGATCAGCCGGCCGATGGCGATCTCGTCGCGCACCGTTTCCGGGGATAGCTCTTCGCGCTCGGCGACGAAGCGCATTGCGTCGGTGATCTCACCCTGACGCGCGAAATGCATCTGGGTGCGTGCTGCCGTTTCCATTGTTCGACTCCCTACGCCGGTACTAACCGGATCAGGTTATGAGGGACTTTCTCAGCCGCGCGGATAGGCGGCACCCCTGTCTGCTCTGAATCTAAACGGTGGTCGAGACCGATGACCACTGACAGCCACATCGGTTGCAGTTACGAGTCGTCAGTGCGACAATTCCACCCACGCTTCGTCACCTTCGCCCAGGGAGGACCGTATGGCCATGAACGTCAAGAAGGTCGTGATCGGAGGTCTGGTCGCCGGAGTCGTGATCAACGTCATCGATTTCATCAGCAACTACGCGCTCGCCGCGCGAATGAACGCCGAAACCGACGCGTTCAAGCCGGGGTTGTCGGCCTCGATGTCGACCACTTCCGCGCTGGTCAGCTACATAATCATGGACTTCGCCCTGGGAATAGCCCTGATCTGGACCTATGCGGCGATTCGTCCGCGGTTCGGACCTGGCCCAAGGACCGCCGCTTTTCCCGCGATTCTCTTCTGGCTGCTCGCCATGATCTACTACGCGGGCTATCGAATGATGGGGATGATGTCGCCCGGACTGTGGTGGACCCTGTCCTTCATTGGGCTGGTGAACTACCTGGTGGCGTCCGCCGTGGGCGCGAAAATCTATTCCGAGGAGGCCGTAACCTAGCCGCTATCGGCGTTGCCCGCCCCCTGAAGCGGTCGTCCGTTGAGTATGGGAAAGCTGTTTGCCTTCATCGGATCGACGATCGGCGGATACATCGGATGGGCGCTGGGGGCGCGGTTCGGCTTCACGACCGCGTTCATGGTAAGCATGGTGGGGACGGGGCTGGGCATATACTACGGGCGTCGCGTCGCGCAGTACTACGACGCGTAGAAGAAAGCAGGCACAAAAAAGGCGCGCTCGACAGAGCGCGCCTTTTCTTTTTGCGCCGGCTTCGGCTCAGACCGACTGCTGCACCACCATCGCCTGATTGAGCTTGAGCGAGATGCGCCCGCCGTTGGGCACGCAGCCGTCGTACTTGCCGGTCGCGCCGGCGACTACCGCGCCCGCCGCGGCACCGGTAGCAGCGCCGATGATGGTCGACTTGGTGTGGTGTCCGAAAATCTGGCCGGCGAGGGCGCCGATGATGGCGCCGGTCGCGACCTTCTTGCCGTCGTTGCTGGCGTCGCCGTTGCGGACCTTCTCGACCTGCGCCGAGGTGACCGTCGAGCTCACCGGATACGTCTTGCCGTTGAACGCGATCGACCGAACGACGAATTCCATCTGGATGTTGTCATTGGCGTTCTCGCTGCGCTTGAGCGATGTCAGCTCGATCACTGCCGTCGCTCCGGCGGGAATGGCGACGCCATTCGAGCCCTGAACTGATTCAGCGACGCTGGCCGTGAAGCGGTCACCGACGTTGTAGGTGTTGGTGCAGACGCGCTGGCCCGAGTAAAGCGCGATCTCGGAGCCGCTGGCGATGGTCCCGACGCCGCGTTCGGAGCCAGTCGTTCCTTCGGATACCGTGTTGCCGTTGGCCGTGGTCACCGGCGCCGGCGCCTGTTCGACCGGCTGCGGGGTGGACTTCGGCGTCGTTGCGACGCGTCGCGGGTTTCTGCTCGGCGTCAGGATCTCCGAGGGAGTCTGCTTCTGGGCTTTGCGCGGAGCCGAAGTTACTGGGCTCGCTGCCGGCTCGACGGTCGCCGGCACATCCTTGAGCTGGGGCTGCGCGGTGCTGTCGGCATTCGCGAGCTGTAGGTCACGCGCCAGGGAAGTGTCCTGGGCCAGCGCGTCCTCGGGCTTGTCGCCCTGCTTGCAGGCGCCAAGCGCCAGCGTAACGGTCAGGAGAATCGGGGCTGCGATTCTCGAAAGTCTTGTTTGCATTGGTGTAGTCTCGGAAAACGAAAAAAGGGATGCAGTCGTGTCTCGACCGCATCCCCTTTTCTTCATGGGTTCTAGTAGCGGGTGCGGCCGATCGGAGGACGACTGGACATCACACCACCGGATCTCAGAATGCCTCCGCCCATCCGGCCACCGATTATGATCGGGATCGTGTTGGGCAGAGTGCCGGCGCGACCACCGCGACGTCCTTCGGTGCGGGGATCGCAGTTGTCGACGTCGCCGCCGACCACACCACCGCGAATTACCGCGCCGAGAATCGTGCCGAGTACTGCGCCAACTCCTGAGCCAGTGCTGACCCGTCCCTCGTCACCCCCAGACGACGGACCACTCGGATAGGATACCGCGACCGGCTGGGGCCGGGGCGACACCGGAGTCGGGTCCTCAGCGACTGGGGCCGGAGCCACCGTGGCCTGCTCCGTCTGCTTCACCGAAGCCGGGGCCCGGGTCTCAGCGACCTGGGGCGGTGCCTTCGGAGCCGGCTTGTGGCGTCTCACGGTGTTGGACGGCGCTTTCTGCTTCGGCGCGGGAGCGGTCTGCTCGATCGCGGAAACGATCTGCTGGCCCGTGTTCGGGGAGCTGTTGGCGAGGGTGATCCCGTCGGACGAGGAGGCGAGCTCCAGGTCTTTCTTGAGATCATCATTGACCGCCGTCTTTTTGCCGCTGCAACCGGCAATGACGATTGCGCCAGCTCCTGCAAGCAACAGGTAACTCTTCCGCATAAAAAACTCCTTCCCACCTGGGAAATGACTGCGTGCCGAGAAATACACCGGGCGAGAACAAATGAGTCACGCCAGCGGCATCTATAGAGGCAATGGCCGCACCTGTAGTTGTTCCGCGGAATTGGGCCTTAACTCGACGTTATTCACTGTCGTGTCATCGACTGGTGACAGGCTTTGTCCACTTGGCGAGACTCGCGCGACCGGTGTCACCGCCTTAAGCTTCGCCCCCATGGGAGCTCGATGGCTGATGGCGACAGGGATCGTGACAGTGGCGTTTGCCTGCGCGCCCAAATCGGGCGCCGACATGTCGACTGCTGAGAAGACCGCCATCGCGGACTCGCTCAAGAAGCTGGTCGTCTCGGCCTACGACCTGTCCAAGCCGGACCCGGTCAAAAGCCTCATGAGTCTTTACCCCACTGATGGCCGGGTGATCTCAGCCAGTGGCGGAGTAATAACGACCAGCCGCGCCGAGCTGGAGCAGGGCATCAAGGCGTTCTGGACGTATGTCGGCCAGAACATGCGCAACCCCAAGTGGGAATGGACGTCCATGAACGTCGATGTGCTCGCGCCAGACGCGGCGGTGATGACGAGCACCTATCGCGTCCCGCACCTTACGCCGACGGGGATGAATCACGTCATCGGCGGGGCGTGGACGGCGGTGTTTCAGAAACGGCAGGGTCGGTGGGTCATCATCCAGGAGCATCTGTCGGACGTACAGAGCAATCCGAACCTGCAGATGCAGCAGATGAACATGACCCCACCGAAAAATCCCTGAGGGGTTTACTGCTCGGAATCGCCCCCGGTCGATCCGACCGATGACTTGAGCTGCTGGCCCATCTCGGCTTCGCCGCTGATGATGGAGCGCCAGGTAAGCTCGGGACCTCTCCGGAAGCCTTTCTGGGTGACCTTAACTCCTTCCGGCGAGATCGCCACCATGTAGGCCTTGCCGTCGATTTCGATCTCGCGCTTCAGGGTCTTCTCGAGTTTTGTCGCCATGCCCCCTCCGGGGAGTTGAATTGTGGGTTGGCGGTATAATACGCGGTCCGGGCCCCGCCTACGAGTCCCCCCGGCCGGGTTCGGTCCGGATAGGAGCGCTTAATGTAGCCTGCCCGACTGGTCGTTCGTCTTTAGAAACACGGAGATCGAATGGCTTCTATGCCTTTACAGGCCCCGGGCGAAGACACTGCCCACCTCATATACGAGTTCGAGCGCCGCGCCTACCCAGTGAGGAATTCTTTGCTGACGATCGGCCGGGATGCTGCGAGCCACATACTCATTCGTGAGCCGGCCGTATCGCGCAACCACGCCGAGCTGCGCTCGGAAGATGGGAGATTCGTGCTTCATCCGTGTGGGGTCAATCCGACCACAGTAAACGGAGCCACGCTAACCGAGCCCAAGTCCCTGGCGGAAGGGGATCGGGTCGAGGTCGGGTCGGCAATACTAACGTTCACCACCCAGCGCCTTCCGCTTGGCGTAGCCGTAATCGAGCCCGCTTCGGCAACCAAGCGTGAGAAGGACATCAGCACCCGCCGCAACACCATCAAGCACCCGATCATGGCCGGCGATCTGGATCCCGATTCGCCGAACAAAGTGCCCACCAACGTCATCGTTGGCGCCATCGCGGTGATCGTCGTGATCCTCTACCTGCTGGGCAGGTAACTACGGTCCCTCGGCGGGAACGTCGCCGGCAAATCGAGCCAGCACCATTTTTTCGAGCTGCTTTCGGAGCGGCTCCAGCTCTATCGTCTCCAGCACGTCGGCGGCAAAGGCATAAGTGAGCAGCATGCGCGCGGTCTCCGGGCCGATGCCGCGACTATTCAGATAGAACATCGCCAGCTCATCGAGACGCCCGACGGTCGCACCGTGGGTGCACTTCACGTCGTCGGCGAAGATCTCGAGCTGTGGCTTGGTGTCGACGCGCGCGCTCGCTGAGAGCAGAAGATTGTTGTTCGACTGCTTGCCGTCGGTCTTCTGCGCCTCCGGGTGGACGTACACCTTGCCGTTGAACACGCCATGCGAGCGTCCGTCGAGAACACCCTTGTAGATCTCGTGGCTCGGACAGTTGGGCGCGATGTGCTCGATGCTGGTCTGGTTGTCGATGTGCTGCGATCCGTCGGTGAGATACAAGCCATTCAGTGTGCACGTCGCGGCATCGCCGTCGAGCGATGTGTAGATGTTGGTCCGCGCGAGCGAGCCGCCAACCGCGAACGAGAACGAATGGAGCTTGCTGTCCCGCGCCTCGCGCACCTGCACTGTCCCGACGTGGAACGCGCTCGGACTCTCGCGCTGGAGCTTGTAGTGATCGACGTGCGCGCCTTCACCGACGACGATCTCGGTGACGGCATTGGTGAAATACGCATCGTCGCGCAAAGACACGTAGCTCTCGATCACCGTCGCGCGCGAATGCCTGCCGGCGACGATGAGATTTCGGGGATGAGATACGCTCTTGCCAGCCGAGATGAAGAGCAGATGGATCGGTTGCTCGACAACAGTCTCGGTCGGCAGCTCGATCACAGCGCCATCGGCGATGAAAGCGGTGTTGAGCGCGGTGAAGCTTTGATCCTCGAAGCTGGCGATCCTGCCGAGGTGTTTTTCGACGACCGGGTTCCCCGCCTCGATCGCGTGCGCGAGGCTTCCGGCCGGGACGGCGGCGTCGAGCCACGACGACAGGTCCTCAGAAAAAACTCCGTTGAGAAAGACCAGCGTATGCCAGCCCGCTTCAGCGAACCCGAATCGCTCGACGTCGGCGGCTCTGGCTCCCATCGAGTTCACAGCGTCGGCTTTGCGACGCGACGACTCCCGCCGGTCGCTGCCCGCCTCGCGCTTCTCGCTTCCCTGCAGACTAAAGGTCCGTTCAGCTATCGGCGCGACACTGGTGAAGTGCCAGTCTTCGTTCTTCATGGTGGGAAATCCGAGCGCGAGAAAGCGCGCCATTCCCCGCTGCCGGAGGTTCTGCAGCCATGCCGGGCCGGCGGTCAGGCCTTCGAAGTCTTCACGATAGATGTCGATTGAGCCGGGGGCGCGAGTGCTCACGCCACTGTCCGGCTGGGATTTCTGGGTCTGGGAATCACGGGCCGATCTTTTCGTCGCAAGCTCGCTCAAGCGGTTGCTCCCGCTTCCGCTTCCGAGGGCAGCAGCCAGTCGTAGCCCTTCTCTTCGAGCTCCAGCGCGAGCTCCTTACCCCCGGACTTGACGATCCGGCCGTGGGCGAGAACGTGCACGAAATCGGGAATGATGTAGTTGAGCAGGCGCTGGTAATGGGTCACGACGATCGTCGCGTTGTCGGGCGAGCGCAGCTTGTTGACGCCACTGGCGACGATGCGGAGCGCATCGATGTCGAGACCCGAGTCCGTCTCGTCCAGAATGGCGAGCCGCGGCGACAGCACCGCCATCTGAAAGATCTCGTTCCGCTTCTTCTCGCCGCCTGAGAATCCCTGATTAACCGAGCGGGACAGCATCGACTGATCCATGTCGACCAGCTTCAGCTTCGCCTCGACCAGGTCGAGAAACTCGAGGGGGTCGACTTCCTCCTGTCCGTTCGCCTTGCGGATCTCGTTGTACGCCGAGCGCAGAAAATAGGCGTTGGAGACGCCGGGAATCTCGACCGGGTACTGGAACGCCAGGAAGATTCCGCTCTGCGCGCGGACCTCCGGGGCCAGCTCCAGCAGATTCCGGCCGTCGTAGGTGACGCTGCCGGCGGTCACCTCGTACGACGGATTCCCCGCCAGCACCTGGGCCAGCGTGGACTTGCCGGAGCCATTCGGGCCCATCACCGCATGAACTTCACCGGCTTTCACGCCGAGGGTGATGCCACGAAGTATTTCCCGATCGCCGATGCCGGCGTGCAGATCATTTATCTCGAGCACGAAACCAGTGATTGAATGTTGTTTGAATCGCGTAGATCGCCTGGCTGAAAAGCGTCCAGTTGGCCGTGAATGGATAGCCCGGCGTGCGAGGCCCCGAGCGCAGCCAGGCCCAGGCAGCTTGGATTCTGTCGCTCAACGTCGGTCTTGCCATGGTGCCGAGTGGGTGGGCGTGAACCTTTAACCGACACTTCCTTCCAGCGTAATTCCCAGCAGCTGCTGCGCCTCCACCGCGAACTCCATCGGCAGCTCCTTGAAGACTTCCCGGCAGAATCCGCTGACGATCATCGAAACCGCGTGCTCCGCGCTCACACCACGCTGCTTGCAGTAAAAGATCTGATCCTCCCCGATCTTCGACGTGGAAGCTTCGTGCTCGAGGGTGGCGCTGTTGTTCTGAACCTCGATGTAGGGAAAGGTGTGCGCTCCGCACTTGTTGCCGATCAGCATCGAGTCGCACTGCGTGTAGTTGCGCGCGCCCTCCGCTTTGGGGAGGACCCGAACCAGTCCGCGGTAGCTGTTGTTTCCCTCGCCGGCCGAGATTCCCTTGGATACGATCGTCGACTTCGTGTTCTTGCCGATGTGGATCATCTTGGTTCCGGTGTCGGCCTGCTGCTTTCTGTTGACGACCGCGACCGAGTAGAACTCGCCGACCGAGTTGTCACCCTGCAGGATCACGCTCGGATATTTCCAGGTGATCGCCGAGCCGGTCTCGACCTGCGTCCAGGAGATCTTCGAGTTCACGCCCGCGCACTTGCCCCGCTTGGTGACGAAGTTGTAGATCCCGCCCCTGCCCTCGGCGTCGCCCGCATACCAGTTCTGCACTGTCGAGTATTTCACGGTGGCGTTGTCGAGCGCGATCAGCTCGACGACCGCGGCGTGGAGCTGGTTCTCGTCGCGCTTGGGCGCTGTGCAGCCCTCGAGATAGCTCACCGACGCGCCCTCGTCGGCGATGATGAGGGTTCGCTCGAACTGGCCGGTATTCTGGCTGTTGATGCGGAAGTACGTCGACAGCTCCATCGGGCACTTCACACCCTTCGGGACGTACGCGAACGAGCCGTCGCTGAAGACGGCGGCGTTCAGCGCCGCGAAGAAATTGTCACTGTGAGGGACGACGGTGCCGAGGTACTTCTCTACAAGCTCGGGATGATTCTGAACCGCTTCGCCGAAAGAGCAGAATATGATGCCGAGCTTGCCGAGCTCCTCCTTCATCGTCGTTCCGACCGAGACACTGTCGAAGATCGCGTCGACGGCGACACCGGCCAGAAATTTCTGCTCGTTGAGCGAGATGCCGAGCTTCTGGTAGGTCTTGAGGAGCTCGGGGTCGACTTCGTCGAGGCTCTGCAGCGGCTTGACGCTCTTGGGCGCCGAATAGTAGACGAGGGAATCGTAGTCGATGGCCGGGTACCGGACGTTGCCCCAATGGGGCTCCTTCATCGTCAGCCAGCGCCGGTACGCCTTGAGCCGCCACTCCAGCATGAACGCCGGCTCGTTCTTCTTCGCCGAGATGGTGCGGATGATGTCCTCGTTGAGGCCGGGAGGGACGGTGTCCGTCTCGACGTCGGTGACGAACCCGTACGCGTATTCCCGATTGACCAGCGCCTCTATTCCCGAGCTCATTCCAACTCCTTGGCGTTTCTATACTTCCCTTCGTAGATTCAATCTAAAGCAATTCTGTCGGGATAGTCAAGCGAACACCTGTCTCTCTATCCCGTTGTCTCGTCAGCACTTAGGCGGCTGGAGCATGGTCGAGCCCGGCTCGATTTCCTACAATAGAGAACGCCGGTGACCGATCCGACGCGGTCGGTTTTCGGTTCTACTTCCGGCGATTCGGGGTTCGAGCCGGTGGCCTCCGTCGGCGAGATCGCCGACGGAACCGTTCTGCAACTGGTGCGGCCGAGTGGTGATGCGATTTGCCTCGTCCGTCACAGGGGGGAGATTTCGGCGCTGAGCGATATCTGCACCCACCAGCACTTTTCGATGTCGCTCGGGGATCTGCTCGAGGATGGTACCCTTCAGTGCGCATGGCATGGGGCGCGCTACGACTGCCGGACCGGCGAAGTCAGACAGGTACCGGCGACGAGTCCGCTGCCGGTGTTTCAGGTGAAGCTCGACGGCGAGACGATTCTGGTGGGACCGCGATGCCGCCGCGTCGATGGCCGCTACGAGACATCGACGGTGAAGGTTTGATGAACTTGCGCGGCGACTTCCCGTTGCTTGCCAACGATCCATGGCTGCACTACCTCGATTCCGCCGCGACCTCGCAGAAGCCGCGGGCGGTTCTGGATGCGCTCCGCAACTTCTACGAGACGGCGAACGCGAATCCCCATCGCGGCGCGTACTCGCTGTCGGTGCGGGCGACCGAGTGCTATCACCAGGCCCGGACGCGCATCGCGCGGTTCCTCGGCGTGCGCGATCCGGATTGTCTGATCTTCACGCGAGGGACTACCGAGGGGCTGAATCTGGTTGCCAGCGCCTGGGGAAGCGCCAACGTCTCGATCGGCGACGAGATCGTGGCGACGGCAATGGATCACCATGCCAACTTCGTTCCCTGGCAGGTGCTGGCGATGCGGAAGGGTGCGGCATTCCGACTGTCGGAGCTGACCGCCGACGGACGGATCGACCTCGACCATCTGAGCAGTCTGCTGAACGAGCGCACCAGAATCGTCGCGTTCAGCCACGTGTCCAACGCGCTGGGGACGATAAATCCGATCGACGAGATAGTGGAGATGGTGCGGGAGAAAACGAATGCGATCATCGTCTGCGATGGCGCGCAGAGCGCTCCTCACTTTCCGGTTTCCTTCGAGGAGCTGGGTGTCGATTTCTTCGCGTTCAGCGGGCACAAGATGCTGGGACCGATGGGGATCGGCGGATTGATCGGCCGGCGCGAGATGCTGGAGGGGATGCCTCCGTATCAGACGGGCGGCGACATGATCGAGTTCGTGCACGACGATCGTACGACGTGGAACGTGTTGCCCCACAAGTTCGAGGCAGGCACCCCCAACGCCGCGGATGCGGTCGGGCTCGCCGCCGCCGTGGAGTATCTGGAGGCAATCGGCATGGACAAAGTGCGGGCTCATGAGCGCGGCCTGATGTCGACGGCACAGCGGCGGCTGTCCGGGATCGACGGTCTTCGCATCTACGGACCGCCTGTCGATGAGCGCAGCGGAGTGGTGAGCTTCACGCTGGCGGACGTCCATCCGCACGATCTGGCGACAATTCTCGATGCCGATGGCGTTTGCATTCGTGCCGGGCATCATTGTGCGCAACCGTTGATGCGGCGCCTCGATGTTCCGGCGACGGCGCGGGCGTCGTTTTACATCTACAACGACGAGAGCGACATCGACGCGCTGGTCGCCGGGATTTTCAAGGCGAGGGAGATCTTCGGCCGCTCTCCGGAACGGCTGTGAGCCAGCCCAGGAGCTCCGCCGAGGTAGCCGCGCTCTACCAGGAAATGATTCTCGACCATTACAGGCGGCCGAGGAACAAGGGAACGCTGGAGAGTCCCGATGCGTCGGTGGAGATGAAGAATCCTCTCTGCGGCGATGAGATCGCGCTGCAAGTGGCGTTCGACGGAGGAAGCGTCTCCGATGTGAAGTTCTCCGGGCGGGGGTGCTCGATCTCGCAGGCCTCGGCGTCGATGATGACCCAGCTGGTGAAGGGGAAAAGCGCCGCGGAGATCGACGGCATCAGGGCGCAGTTCCGCGAGCTGATGCTGGGCAATGCCTCCGCCGCCGAGGATCCGAAGCTGGGATCATTGAGAGCCCTGTCGGGTGTGGCGAGATTTCCGGCCCGGGTCAAATGCGCGCTTCTCGCTTGGAATGCGCTGGAAAGCGCTCTGGCGGGCAGAGGAGCCGACGGAGCCCCGTAACAATCGCAGGTTCGACACGCCGGCAGGATTCGCCGGGTGGCGTTTCGGTGTCTCGTGCTGGTGCGGAGCGGAGGCGCCATATAGCATAGAGGAGAGCGATTGAGCACAACCTGAAAGCAGCCACCGAGATCGACCAGGTGCCATACTCCCTTCCTTTCACCGCGACGCTTTCCGAATACCAGCAGCAGGCCCAGCAGCTGTTCGACGCGCTTCAGGCCGGTCACAACGAGGCGCGATGGAAGTTCAAATGGGAGCATCCGCGGTACAAGCAGAAATCGGTTCACGAGGTGGATCCCGCGACTCTTGCCCTGGCCGACGCGCAGCTTGTAACAGCGCATCAGTACTCGTTCAACACGTGGGACGATCTGGTGAAGTTCACCGATGCAGTGAGGCGTGACGGCCCGATCGCCACTTTCGAGACCGCGGTCGATGCCGTCGTGGAAGGCGACCTCGCCAAGCTTCAGTCACTGTTGCGCGAGCATCCCGAGCTGCCGCACGCCCGATCCACGCGACGGCATCATGCCACGCTGCTCCACTACGTCGGCGCCAATGGCGTCGAAGGCGCTCGCCAGAAGACGCCCGCCAACGCTCTGGACATCACGAAAACCCTGCTCGAGGCCGGCGCCGAGCCCGACGCCGTCGCCGATCTGTACGACTCCAAGTGCACGACGATGGGCATGCTGGTCACGAGCACTCATCCGGCCCGCGCCGGATTGCAGGCAGCACTGGCCGAAATGCTCCTCGATTATGGCGCGTCGCCGCAGGGGCGGGGCACGGCGTGGCAATCTCCGGCGATGTCGGCGCTGGCGTTCGGATACCTCGACACCGCGCGTATACTGGCCCGTCGGGGTGCGGCGCCCGATACCCTCGCCGCCGCTGCGGGTCTCGGGCTGGTGGACGAGGCGCGTCGACTGCTGCCGGCTGCAGACGCAAAGGAGCGCCACGTGGCGATCGCGCTCGCCGCTCAGCATGGCCAGACCGAGATCGTCGAAATGCTGCTCGACGCCGGCGAAGATCCGAACCGGTACAATCCCGACGGCTGGCACCCCCACTCCACGCCCCTGCATCAGGCGATCGCGTCGGACCGCGGCGAAGTAGTGCACCTGCTCATAGAGCGCGGGGCACGCACCGATATCAAGGATACCCTTTTCGATGGCACGGCCCTGGGGTGGGCGGAGTACTGCGAGCGTCCGGCGATCGCAGACTGGCTGCGTGCGCGCGGCGCGGAGCAATAGCGAACGGCCTGGGTGAATTCCCGGATCCAGCGAATCCATTCGACCTTATGGCAGGCGCACGGAACGCGTGACATATTCGCTCGGCCCGTGGACGCGGTCGGCGGGTGGCAAGCCAGTGAAATCCTCAACCCCTCAGCGAGGATGCGGTGCAGAACACGACTAGCAGCAGCACCAGCAGCAGCACTCCCAGCAGTGCCAGCACCACCTTCGACGCGATAGTCGTCGGGTCTGGAATCTCCGGCGGGTGGGCGGCCAAAGAGCTCACCGAAAAAGGTCTGCGCGTGCTGGTGCTCGAGCGCGGCAAGAACATCGAGCACATCAAGGATTACGTGAACGCGACCAAAGGGCCGTGGGAGTATCCGCACCGCGGCGGCCGCACGCGCGCGATGGAGGAGGCCTATCCCGTCCTCAAGCGCGACTACCCTCTGAACGAGACGAATCTCGACTACTGGGCCTCGGACAGGGATTCGCCTTATGTAGAGGTGAAGCGCTTCGACTGGTACCGCGGCTATCACGTCGGTGGCCGCTCGCTGATGTGGGGACGTCAGAGCTACCGCTGGAGCGACTTCGATTTCGAGGCCAACGCGAAGGACGGGATCGCCGTCGACTGGCCCATTCGCTACGCCGATCTGGCGCCGTGGTACGACCACGTCGAGAAGCACGCCGGCATCAATGGCTCGCACGAGAACATGCCGCAGCTCCCGGACGGACAATTCCTGCCGCCGATGCAGCTCAATTGCGGCGAGCAGCAGGTTGCTGCCATAGCGAACAAGAAATTCGGCCCGAACCGGCGCATCATTCCGGGGCGCAGCGCCAATCTCACCCAGGCGCACGCGGGCAGAACGCAGTGCCAGTACCGCGACGCGTGCTGGCTTGGATGTCCGTACGGCGCCTACTTCAGCACCCAGTCATCCACGCTGCCCCCTGCGGTGGCGACGGGACGGCTCACGCTAAGGCCGTGGGCGATCGTGACCGAGGTTCTCTACGACAAGGACAAGAAGCGCGCGACCGGCGTCCGGGTCCTCGACGGAATCACCAACCAGACGACGGAATATCAGTCGAAGATCGTCTTCCTTTGTGCCTCGACGCTGAACAGCGCGTGGCTGCTGATGCGCTCGGCGACGGACGTCTGGCCGGGTGGGCTGGGCAGCAGCTCCGGCGAGCTCGGTCACAACCTGATGGATCACCACTTCCGCGCCGGCGCGGGCGGCAAGCTCGTTGGACTGGACGACAAGTACTATCACGGCCGCCGGCCCAACGGATTCTACATTCCGCGCTACCGCAACCTGTTCGGCGACAAGCGCCAGTATCTGCGCGGCTTCGGCTACCAGGGTGGAGCGGGACGTGAAGGCTGGGGACGAGGAGTCGCCGAGCTGGGCGTGGGTGGCGAGTTCAAGGACGCGATGTCGTTGCCTGGCGAATGGACGATCGGGGCGACGGCGTTTGGGGAGATGCTGCCGAATCACGCCAACATGGCTTCGATCGATCCGGTCAAGAAGGACAAGTGGGCTCTGCCGGTGCTCAGGATCGACTGCGCCACCGGCGAGAACGAGCACATGATGCGACGCGACATGCAGGTCGACATGGCGGAGCTGCTGGAGGCGTCCGGAGTGAAGGATGTCACCGTCTACGACGCCGGCTCTTTCCCGGGGATGGGGATTCACGAGATGGGAACGGCACGCATGGGAAGGGATCCAAAGACGTCGGTTCTCAATTCCCACAACCAGGTCTGGGATGCGCCCAACGTGTTCGTGACCGACGGATCGTGCATGGTCTCCACCGCCTGTCAGAACCCTTCACTCACCTACATGGCGCTCACTGCCCGCGCGGCCGATTTCGCGGTGCAGGAGCTCAAGCGCCAGAATCTCTGATCGGAGCGATCATGACTGACAACGGAATTCTCGAGGAATACACTCCGGAGATGATCACCCGCCGCGAGGCGGTGGCGAGGGTGGCGATACTGTTGGGCGGTGTCGCTCTGATCGGGGGAAATGCGCTCATCACCGGCTGCCGCACGGAGAAGGGAAGTGTTCCATTCACTCCCTTTACTCCCGACGAGGTCGCGTACCTCGACGAGATCGCCGACACCATACTCCCGACGACCAGCACTCCCGGCGCCAAAGCGGCGAAGACCGGTGAGCTGATGGCTCGGATGGTGACCGACAGCTACAACGACGAGGATCAGCAGATTTTCCGCGAGGGGATGCGGAAGCTCGACGACGCCAGCAAGGACAAGAACGGCGGCAAGACGTTCATCCAGGCGACACCGGCACAAAGGCTGGCGCTCCTCAAAACACTGGATAAGGAGCAGTTCGACTACTCCGAGAAACAGCGGCTCGACCAGCTGCAGAAGTCCAAGGAGTTCCTGGCGAAGGAAGTCCAGGAAAATGCGCCGAAGACTGAATCGCAGCAGGCAGCGTCGGCAACCGACCAGCCGCCGAACAGATATTTCCGGATGATGAAGGAGCTGGCGCTGCTCGGCTACTTCACTTCCGAGATCGGCTGCACGCAGGCCCAGGTGTACGAGGAGACTCCCGGAAAGTACGAGCCGTGCATCCCGTACCAGCCGGGCCAGAAAGCGTACGCCGGCCACGCCTGACGCGCTCGTAAGAAGCGTCATGCCCGTTGCTGAAACCTCCTTCGACGCCATCGTCATCGGCTCCGGCATCTCCGGTGGCTGGGCGGCGAAGGAGCTGTGCGAGAAGGGGCTGAAGACCCTCGTTCTCGAGCGCGGTCGCAACGTAGTCCACATCAAGGACTACCCGACGATGAATCTGGCGCCGTGGGAGCTACCTCACCGCGGCGCCTTGTCGCGTCAGACCCTGAAGGAAAATCCGCTCATCAGCAAAGCCGCCGGCTACGGCGAAGACACCATGCATTTCTTCGTCAAGGACCGCGACCACCCGTACGTCCAGCAGAAGCCGTTCGACTGGATCCGCGGCTATCAGGTCGGTGGCAAGTCGATCATCTGGGGACGGGCTTGCCAGCGATGGAGCAAGCACGAGTTCGTGGCGCCCGAGAGGCTTGGGTACGGGATGAATTGGCCAATCACGTACGACGATGTCGCGCCGTGGTACTCACACGTCGAGAAGTTCATCGGCGTGTGCGGCAACGCCGATCATCTCGAAGCGATGCCCGACGGCGAGTTTCTGCCGCCGTTCGATTTCAACTGCGCCGAGAAGCATCTGAGGGACAGCCTCCGGGCCAGGTACGGCAACCGGTACGTGGTGCAGGGCCGGTGGGCGCATCTGTCGCAGCCGAAGGCAATCCACCTGCAGCAGGGACGTGGGACCTGTCAGGCGCGAAATCTCTGCATGCGCGGATGCCCGTTCGGCGGGTACTTCAGCTCGAACGCATCGACGCTGCCGTGGGCAGCGAAGACGGGCAATCTCACCGTTCGGCCGGATTCTGTCGTCCACTCGATCATGTACGACGACGCCAGAGGCAAGGCGTCGGGCGTGCGAGTCATCGATGCGCATACCCACGCGGTCACCGAGTACCAGTCGCGCATCGTATTCGTGAACGCGTCGGCTCTCAACACCAATCTCATTCTGCTCAACTCGACGTCGAGCCGTTTTCCGCACGGGCTGGGCAACGACAGCGGAGTGCTGGGCAAGTACATCTGCCACCACAACTACCGGACGGGAGCAAGCGGCCGGCTCGATGGCTTCGAGGACAAGTACTTCTACGGGAAGAATCCCACCGAGTGCATCCTCGTCAATTTCCGCAACCTGGGTAAGCAGGACGCCGATGCCGACTTCGTCGGCGGGTATACGACCTTCACCGGCGGGTATCGCGAGCGCGGCGAGCCGACCCAGGTGGAGCGAGTAGGCGGAGTCTACAAGGAGTCGCTGACCAAGCCGGGCCCGTGGGGACTCTACATGTACATGCAGGGCGAGACCATTCCCCGCGATACGAACACCGTCACTCTGCATCCGACGCAGAAGGATCAGTGGGGCATCCCGCTGCTGGTGACGTCCGTCGGCTACGACGACAACTCGGAGAAGATGATCCGGGACTGGATGAGCCAGGCGAAGGAGATGCTCGGCGCCGCCGGCTGCCGCGACATCGAGTCACACGACAATCACCAGGCGCCCGGCCTGGACATCCACGAGATGGGCGGCGCGCGAATGGGGACAGACCCGCGGACGTCGATGCTCAACGGCTGGAATCAGCTGCACGCCTGCAAGAACGTATTCGTCACCGACGGCGCCTGCATGACGTCGACGGGAAATCAGAGCCCGTCGATTCTATACATGACGCTGACGGCGCGGGCCGTCGATCACGCGACCCAGGAGCTGTCGAGGCAGAATCTGTGAGCGACTACGGGCGGCCGATGAACCGGCGAGACGCGGTCAGGACGACCGGCGTGCTTCTCGGCGGAGTGTTGATCACTTCGGCGACGCTGACGTCGTGCGCCCGAGCGTCGCGCAACGTCGGAGTTGGTGTGCTCGACGCCGACGACCAGGCGCTGATCGAGGAGATCGCCGACACGCTGCTGCCGACGACCGCGAGCTCTCCAGGGGCGAAGGCGGCCGGAGTGGGGCCGATCATCAACCTGCTGCTCACTGACTGCCGCGAGCCGGCCGACCAGAAACGAGTAGTCGACGGGCTGAAGCAATTCCGTGCTGCCGTCGGGGATCATTTCGCCTCGATGAGCCAGGCCAATCGCGAGAATTGGCTGCGGCGGATAGACGGCGAAGCAAAGGCAGCCGGCTCGACCCATTATTTCCCGCTGCTGCGCGACCTGTCGCTGCAGGCTTACTTCTCGTCGCAGATCGGCATGACCAAAGCGCTTCGCTATGTGATGACGCCCGGCAAGTGGGTCGGATGCGTGCCGCTGCAGCCGGGCCAGCCGGCGTGGGCGTAGTAAATCGGGCCTTCACCAAAGGCGAATCGTGTCAAAAGTAAGAATCGGAATCGTGGGCTCGCGCTTTCAGGCGGACTGCATCGCCGCATCGGTCAGGGCAATGCCGGAGGAGATGGAGGTCGTAGCCGTCGCGTCCCCCACTCCCGGCAACGCCGAGACGTTTGCCAGGCGTCACGGGATTCCGAAATTCTACTCCGACTACCGCGAGATGCTGCACGATCCGGCGGTCGAGATGATCTCCATCACCGCGCCCAACCGTCAGCACGCGCCGATAACGATCGAAGCGGCCAGGGCCGGCAAGCACGTCGTCTGCGAGAAGCCGCTCTGCATGACCCTCGAGGAAGCCGACGCCATGATCGACGCCTGCAGGAACGCGGGCGTGCTGCTGCTGTACGCTGAGGAGCTCTTCTTCGCCCCGAAATACGTGAAGGCGAAGCAGATGGCCGACGAAGGCGCATTTGGCCGCGTGCACCTGGTGAAGCAGGGCGAGAAGCACTCGGGCCCACACTCCGACTGGTTCTGGGATGTCGAGCAGTCGGGCGGGGGCGCTTTGATGGACCTCGGCTGCCACGGCATCGCATTCTGCTGGTGGTTCCTCGGCAAGCAGAAAGTGAAGAGCGTGTACGCTCAGCTGTCGACGCAGCACAACTCCAAGCGGACCAAGGGCGACGATGAGGCCATCACCATCATCGAGTTCGCCGACGGCGCCGTCGGTGTGGTCGAGAGCAGCTGGAATCGCCCCGGCGGAATGGACGACAGCATCGAGGTATTCGGCGACAAGGGCCAGACCTACGCCGACATGTTGATGGGTAATGCGCTGCCGACTTATTCCGAGGTCGGGTTCGGCTACGCCGTCGAGAAGGCGGCAAGCACCAAAGGCTGGACCTATCCGGTGTTCGAGGAGCACTGGAATTACGGATTCCCCCAGGAGATGCGGCATTTCGCGCGGTGCGTGCGGGGAAAGGAAGCCCCCATCTCGGACGGGGAGACGGGCCGCGTCGTCCAGGAAGTTCTGTACGCGGCGTACGCGTCGGCGGGACTCGGTCAGAAGATCAATCTCCCCTTTCGTCCGAAGCGCATCGTAAAGCCGATCGATCTCTGGAAAAATCCGGAGCTGGCCCGAGCCGCGCTCTGATGCGCGTTGCCGGCGCGATCGACATCGGAGGCACCAGCACCAAGATCGGCATCATCGCCGAGGATGGAAGCATCGTCCTCAGAGACACCGTGCCGACGAGCCTCAAGGGTGAGCCGCTGGGAATCGTCGCGGCAATCGGCACCTCGCTGGTGCCCATGCTGGAGAAGATGAGTTCGCCTGGTGAGCCCGTGCTCGGCGTCGGGGTTTCGGTGGCCGGGTTCCTCACAGCCGACCGTTCGGCGATGGTCCACAACGCCAACCTGCCGGCGCTGCGGGAATTCGGGCTGCGCCAGGCGCTCGAGGATCGGCTTTCGGCGGAGTGCCGCCTCGAGGTCGACTCCAACGCTTCGACGATCGCCGAGTACCAGCACGGCGCCGGTCGCGGGTCGAAGCGGCTGCTCGGCGTGACGCTGGGCACGGGATTGGGAGGCGGCGTGATCATCCATGGCAAGCTGCTGCGCTTCACCGGAGAGTGCGCCGGCGACATCGGGCACGTCATCGTGGATCGCAACGGGCGCATGTGCACCTGCGGCGCGAGGGGTTGTCTCGAGGCGATGGTCAACACCGCGGCAGTGATCGAAAGGGCTGGCGGCCGGCCGGTGCGCGACACCGTGAAGAGCGCGCGCGAAGGCGACGACGCTTCGATCGAGATTCTGGCCGAGACTGGCTGGTGGCTCGGGCTCGGGCTAGCGTCGCTGTCGCCGATTTTCTCGCCCGACAGAATCGTCGTCGGCGGCGGGATCGCGGCTGCCGGCGAGTTTCTGCTGGGGCCGGCCAGGGCCAGCTATCGCACGCATGCTCGGCCGGAGTTCGCGGAGCACACCGAAGTGATCGGATCGTCATTCGACGGCTGGGACGGAATCGTCGGCGCGGCGAGTCTGTTCCTCGATCCAGTCGCGTAGCGGGTGTCCGGCGCCAGGGTGCGGGTGCTTCCTTCAGCCGCGGCGATTGGGGATTACCTGGCGCCGCGCCTGCTGGAGGGTATCAAGCGGGCGGAGAACGGGGGGAAGCGATTCCTGCTCGGGTGTCCGACCGGACGCACTCCGCGTCCGATTTACGAATCGATTGCCCGGCGGCTGACGCAAAAAGAGCAGGATATGAGCGGCGTGACGCTGGTCATGATGGATGAATATCTCGTTCGCGAGGGCGCCGCTTTTCGCTACGCCGACGATCGCCGGCCATGGTCATGCCATCATTTCGCACGGACCCACATTGTCGATGCGTGGAACCAGGGGTTGAAGCCAGACGATCGGCTGCGGAGCGAGTCCGTGTGGTTCCCGGACCCCGCGGCACCCGCCGAATATGACGGGCGAATAGCCGATGCCGGAGGAATCGATTTTTTCATTCTGGCTTCGGGCGCCAGCGATGGACACGTTGCTTTCAATCCGCCCGGCAGCCCGCGCGGCAGCACGACGCGTATCATCGCGCTTTCCGACGAGACCAGGCGCGACAACCTGAAGACCTTTCCTGATTTCGGAGCGCTCGACGCGGTGCCGACACATGGCGTGAGCGTCGGACTTGCGACAATCGCTTCGGCAAAGGAGTGCGCAATGGTTGTATGGGGCGCTGGAAAGCGTTTGTCGCTCCAGCGAATGCAGCGAACCGATCGCTTCGAGCCCGACTGGCCCGCCACGATCATCCACGAGTGTCGGGGCGAAATCATTTGCGACGCCGCCGTCGCGGAGGAATCCGCGGCGTGACCGGTGGAATCGTGAAGCGGGCGCGAGTCGATTCCGTCGATCTGTTGCGCGGCTTGATCATGCTGCTGATGGCGCTCGACCACGTGCGCGACTATTTCGGCTTTGCCAACGCCAGCCCAACCGATCTGGCGACGACCGCCGTACCGCTGTTCTTCACGCGCTGGGTGACGCACATCTGCGCTCCGGTGTTCTTCCTGTTGACCGGAACGGGCGCGTATCTGGCGCTGCGGCGGAGATCGAGGAGCGAGCTGTCACGGTTTCTTTTTACGCGCGGCGTGTGGCTGATCTTCCTCGAGGTGGTGTTGCTGCGGTGCCTGGGCTGGCAGTGGAACTTCGACTACCACCTGACGATGCTGACCGTATTGTGGGCGCTCGGCTGGTCGATGATCGTGCTTTCAGGGCTGGTGTATTTGCCGACGTCGCTGGTGACGCTGATCGGAGCGGTCATCATCGTGGGCCACAATCTGCTCGACGGAGTCAAGGCGGCGTCGTTTGGTGCGCTGGCACCGGTCTGGACGATTCTCCATTCGCCGGGAGTGGTGTTTTCCGACGGGTCGCATCTCGTCTTTGCCGCCTACGTACTGATTCCCTGGGTTGGAGTGACAGCGGTGGGATACGGCCTCGGTCAGATATTCGAGTGGCCCGCCGAGCGTCGCCAGGCATTCTTGCTCCGCTGTGGAGTCGGACTGGTGGCCGCCTTCATCGCTCTTCGTTTGATGAATGTGTACGGTGACCCGGCGAGGTGGTCGACCCAGAAGTCGGCGGCTTTCACTCTGTTGTCGTTCATCAACACCACCAAGTACCCGCCATCGCTGCTATTCCTGCTGATGACACTTGGCCCGGCTCTGTTGTTGCTGCGTGCGTTCGACAGAGGGGTGCGCGGATACTGGCAGCCCGCTTTGATCGTCGGTCGGGTGCCGATGTTCTACTATCTGGCGCACGTGGTGGTGATCCACACCCTCGCCCTGCTGGTTTGCCTCGCGCGCTTCGGCGCGGTGCACTGGATGTTCGAGTCGCCGACTCTCGACCGTTTTCCAATCACCCAACCTCCTGGCTGGCCCCTGGGTCTGCCGTGGGTGTACCTGATCTGGATCTCGGTGCTGATAATTCTCTACCCGGCCTGCCGGTGGTACGCCCGAAAGAAATTGGGCAGCGGGAACCCGTGGCTGAGCTACTTGTAGTGGAGGGTACGGAACCAGTCTGGTCTGAGCAGTAAATTAGCATGAGCTATATGACCACCAACGGAGGATCGGCCGCATGTGCCGCAACATAAAGACGCTTGCCAACTTCGAGC
>DASXGU010000150.1:0-4177 GCA_036488915.1 Gemmatimonadaceae bacterium
GGCTTCGCCGTTCCTGGCGCGGCCGGAGCAGCGGCGACGGGAGCCGTGACCTCGGTCAAATCGGCCTGCTATCCCTCGAGCGCGCGATCAGGGCGTCAATGCTCCACGGTCCGGCCCCGGCAAACACGAAGTAAAGAAAGATGAAGCAGTGCAATACAGCGGGCACACCCCAATTCGTTCCCGGCCAGAATCCGAGCGGAAAGCTGAACTGGAAGTACGCGACCGCCATCTCACCGGCGAGAACGAACGCTATCGGCCGGGTGAGGAAACCGAGCAGGAATGCACCCCCAAGATAAACCTCGAGGTAGGCGGCGACGTGAATTTCCCACATCGGCGGCGGTGCCATGTTCGGCATTTGCGCGGGAAACGGCGGATACCCGAACAGCTTTTGTGTGCCCGCCATGAAAAAGACGAGACCGGTGACGATGCGCAGGACGCTGAGCATCCTGGAGGTCCACGGCGACGGTGACGGCTGAAAAACGGACATGGTCAAGACTTCTCCCCTGGGTGTTCATTGACGCGGGCGCGCTTGAGCAGCAGCTCGCGCTCGCGGGCATTTCTCGTCAGTGAAGCCGCGTGCTCGAACTCGCGACGCGCCTCATCCGCGCGGCCCAGCTTCTCGAGCATGTCGGCCCGAGCAGCGGGAACCAGGTGATAGCCCTTTAGAGATCGGTCGCGCGCGAGCGCGTTTATCAACTCCAGGCCCTCGGCCGGACCGAAAGCCATCCCGACCGCGACCGCGCGATTGAGCTCGACGATCGGCGACGGCATGACCGCGGCCAGCGCGTCGTACAGCGATGCGATCCGCCGCCAGTCCGTTTCACCGCCGGTTCTCGCGCGCGCGTGACAAGCGACGATCGCGGCCTGGAGCGCGTACGCGCCGTTGGCGCCGCCGAGCCGCTCGGCGCGCTCGAGCGCTGCGAGCCCGCGACGGATGAGGAGCCGATCCCAGCGGCCCCGGTCCTGATCCATGAGAAGGATCGGCTCGCCGGACGGACCGGTGCGAGCCCGCAGACGCGACGCCTGGATCTCCATCAGCGCGACGAGGCCGTGTACTTCCGGCTCCTCGCTCGAAAGCTCGGCGAGAATGCGTCCGAGGCGCAGCGCGTCCTCGCAGAGCGTCGGCCGCACCAGGTCGTCGCCGGCGGTCGCGGTGTATCCTTCGTTGAAAATCAGATAAATCACCTCGAGCACCGACGACAGGCGCGTTACCAGCTCGGCGCCGCGCGGTACCTCGAACGGGACCTTTGCCTCGCTGAGCGTCTTCTTGGCGCGAACGATCCGCTGGGCGACGGTGGATTCGGGAACGAGAAAGGCGCGGGCAATCTCGTCGGTGGTGAGACCACCGAGCAGTCGGAGCGTCAAGGCGGTGCGCGCCTCTCGCGACAGGATCGGATGACAAGACATGAAGACGAGCCGCAGCAGGTCGTCACCAATGTCGTCGTCGATCGCGTCCTCGAGCTCTCGCACCATCGTCTCCTGGCGTGACTCGATCTCGTAGCCCAGCTCTTCGTGCTTGCGCTCGATGCGGTCGGTGCGGCGGAAGGTGTCGATCGCGCGACGCTTGGCTGCGGTCATCAGCCACGCTCCGGGATTGTCCGGCACTCCGCTCTCCGGCCAGCTCTCGAGGGCGGCGAGAAGAGCGTCCTGCGCGAGGTCTTCAGCAAGGCCGACGTCGCGCACCATGCGCGTCAGACCGGCGATCAATTTCGCCGACTCGATTCGCCAGACTGCGTCGATCGCACGGTGGGTGTCGGAGGCCGTCACGGCCTCCAATCACACCACAGGCGCGGTCTCGTGCAAGTCCCCGACGCCGATCGTTACTCCCTGGCGGCCGCGCTGCTGAATTCAGCGGCGGAATTGCGGTCGAAGCCCGGAACATCCTGCATCAGCCTGACTTCACTTTCGCCGTGACCCATCGCTCTGAGGAACCGCTCGGTCAGCTCGATCGCCTCTTGCCTGGATTTCACGTTTATTATGGCGTAGCCACCGATCAGCTCCTTGGTCTCGGTAAAGGGACCATCGGTGACTACGATCTTGCCATCGGCGTTGACGCGGACGCGGGCGCCATGCTTGCTGGGCTGAAGCCCGTCGGTGGCGATCAACGTGCCGTCCTTCGCCATCTCCGCAATCAGCTTTCCGACCGCGGCCATCTCTTTTTCGGTCGGCGGACCGTCGTCCTCACGGCCCGGCTTGTACAGTGTCATGAATCGCATCGTCGTCTCCGTTGGGTTGATGATTTGCGCGCGCTATCGCCTGGCGTTCTTGGCCATCTGTCTTCCGATTTCTTCTTCCTGCTTCCGCACCTCGGCCGTCAGCTCCTCGCCGAAATCTTCGGGCTCCATGACCTGACGGATCTCGATCTCCGACTGGCCTTCGGGGAACGGATTGGGGCAGCGTTTCACCCACTCGATCGCTTCGGCGAGCGATTTCACCTGGAAAATCCAGAAGCCCGCGATCAGCTCCTTCGTTTCCGCGAATGGCCCATCCACGACCGTGCGCATGGTCCCGGAAAACCTGACCCGCGCACCCTTGGAGCTCGCGTGAAGGCCTTCGGCTCCGAGAAGGACGCCGGCTTTTACCAGCTCTTCGTTGTAGACCCCCATTTCGGCCAGATCCCGCGCGGTTGGCATCACGCCCGCTTCGGATTGCTGGTTGGCGCGGACCATCACGATGAAACGCATTGTTGCCCCTTTTTTTGAGTTTTCCGATTTCTATCAAAGCGACGAACGGCGGGCGCCGAAATCGACAAGTCGCTGAAGATTTGTTTTGGGGGGACTGCCGCGGTGGGCGGAGCGGCAGTCTTCAGCTCGTCCTGGTCAGCGACCGACGATCGCGAGGATGTTTCCATCCGGATCCTTGAGCCAGGCCGCCTTCATTTCACCCATGACGTGCACATCCCCTTTCAGGGTCATCCCGGGGATATCGTAGTGCTCGAAGGCGACACCCTTTGCCTTGAGGGCGCGCACCTCTGCCTCGGTGTCGTCGACGGTCCAGGTGACAGCCGTCGCCTTGTTGGTGCCGGCGTATTGTGACCTGTATACGAGCAAGGTCGATCGCCCGCTCCTGTAGTTGGCGACCTCGGGTTCTGTCGAGGGCAGCGGTTTGAATCCCAGCTTGCTTTCGTAGAATTTCCTGGCGACCCCGAGGTCCTTCACGGCCACGGTAGCAACGGCGTCCTTGTCTCCCAGCATGCTAGTCTCCTTTGATCTCATTCAGCCACGCGCGCGCATCATCAGCGATCTCGTTCATCACTTGCGAGTCCGTCTTGCCCGATGACTTGAGCACGTGGAAGCTGTGGTCCGCGCCATCGACCCAGTGCATCTCCCAGTTGGGGCCGAGCCGTTTCAACACCGATTCCATGATGCTCGGAGTGCAGAACGGATCGCGGGTGCCGTTAAAGCACACGACCGGCACCTTGATGGCGGGCAGATGCGCGTCGCGCAGCTGGTCGGGCTTCCCGGGTGGATGGAGCGGATAGGCGAGCAGCAGCAGCCCGTCGCAGTCGAACCCGTCGGCGGCGAGCATTGACGCCGTGCGTCCGCCCATTGATCGGCCGCCAATTACGAGCACGTCGGGTGCGACCTCGTTTCTCA
Organism: Gemmatimonadaceae bacterium; assembly: GCA_036488915.1. Lineage (GTDB taxonomy): Bacteria > Gemmatimonadota > Gemmatimonadetes > Gemmatimonadales > Gemmatimonadaceae > UBA4720. The sequence continues at coordinate 3,597 of DASXGU010000150.1, forward strand.
CGCGATCGACCACAGCCGTGTAGCACTCCTTCAACTTTGGCATCGGATCGGGGCGACCGGACTTCTTTTCCTTGTACAGGAAGTTGAAGCGCGCGACACCGAAGCCGCGCGCGCGCAGCGCATTCGCGGTGGAGAGGACGCTGCGGTCATTCATGTTTCCGCCAGCGCCGTGGGCGCAAATGAACACCACCGAGCGGTCAGAGGCCGATTCCGCGGGCTCGAACACGGCCGATGTCTCCTGATCGCCGACGGCGACGCGCCATTCGCCGCGCCCAGGCTGCCGTTCACGTTTCGCCATGATTTCAAACATACTATTCGCCGGTGACTTGCGTGATTCTTGCGCGCCAGCGGTGCATGGCTCCATCCGGATATTTTCGACTCGCGATTCTTTCAGCTTTGACGACGGTCGCGTGCGGGGCCCCGGCCCGGGTTCCGGTCACGGCCGAGACCGGAGTCAGCCCGGTGATCCCGGCTCCGAAGCCATCGGTGATTCCGGTGCTGAACGTCGTCACCGCCAAGGGCTGGGGCGACGACGCGACTCCCGTCGCAGGCGAAGGGCTCACCGTGCGCCCCTTCGCTCG
>DASXGU010000151.1:0-6642 GCA_036488915.1 Gemmatimonadaceae bacterium
CGACACGCATGGTCGGGCTCAGCTTTCTCCAGCGCAACCAGCTGCCCCAGGCCGAATCGACCTTCAGAAAGCTCACCGACCTCGCGCCGAATGACCCTCTTGGCTACGCCAACCTCGGCCTCACTTATCTCCAGGCGGGTCGTTATAAGGACGCCGAGAGCGCTCTCGATCGCGCCCGCGAGCTCGATCCGACGAGCTCGGAGATTGGCTTGGCGCTGGCGCGTCTCTATTCGCTGACCGGGCGCAGTCCGGAAGCGCGCTCGATCCTCGAGAAGTTGCGCCAGGACAGCACCGGCAACGCCCACGCGCTCTATGCGCTGGCCCATCTCGATTCACAGTCGCGTGACAGCGCCGGCACGACTCGCTACGAGAATCGGTTGCGCGATGTGCTGGCAGTGGCACCGGCGAATCTGGTCGCCAGGCTGGAGCTGATTGACGCGCTCCTGCGGCGCGGACAAACCGATAGCGCCGTCCGGCACCTCGAGGAAGTGCGTCGCATCCCACCGGCACCGCCAAAAGAAGCGCGCGCTTATCTGGACAGCGCGATCCAGCTGCTGCGCGCAGCCAAAACGCCCGAAGCGCGCCTGGCATTCAACCGATTTGCCGGCGTGATGCAGGTGACGCCCCAGTATCAGGCATCGATGGAGGATGTGAAGTGGACAGACGGCCCAATCGCCGGACGTCCGATCCTCACTTTCGCGCCGAAGTATTTCATCTCGCTCCACGGCGTCCGCGAGAAGGCGACCGTCGACATGGCCAAATTCGTTGACGCGACCGAGGATGTCGGACTTTCCCCGGGCGGTGTTGCCAACGCATCGTCCGGTCGGGTGGCGGCAGCCGCCCTGGCTACCGGGGACATCGACGGCGATGGCACCGACGATGTCTTTGTATCGGCGTGGTCCGCGGCGGCGGGTAGATCCGTCGCACGCCTGTATCGAATCCAGGGTGGGTTCCTTCGCGATGCGACGGACCGATCGAAGATCTCGTTGTCGGGGGGCGCCGTCTCCGCGGTGTTCGCCGACTACGACAACGACGGCTGGCTCGATCTGTTCGCCATCGGCGGCGATGGCCGCGGACATCTATTTCGCAATCGCGGCGATGGCACCTTCGAGGACGTCTCGGCCAAAGCGGGGATCGGCGACGTGCGGGGATCCACGAAGGCGATTTTCGTGGACCTCGATCAGGATGGCGACCTCGATCTGTTGCTCGTCGGCGGCGCGCAGCCCATCGTCTTCCGCAACAACCTGGATGGCAGCTTTACCGAGGCGACGTCCAGCTTTGGCATTCCCGCGCTGGGCAACGTGCGCGATGTCGCTTTTGCCGACCTCGACGGCGACGGGCGGATCGACCTGTTCTTGACTCGGACCGGGGCCAGTGACGTGCTGCTGCACAATGGCGGCGCCCAGCGCTTCAGCGACGCGACCGCGGCGAGCGGAATCACCACCGAAAACTCCGGCGCCGTCGCTGTCGGCGATTACAACAACGATGGGTTTCTCGATCTTTTCGTCGCCGGAGTGAATGGCGGGGGCACCCTGTGGTTGAACCGGGGAGATGGAACCTTCAAGCGTGACGACGCCTCGAGTGCAGCGCTGCGCACGGTTGCCGGCAGCTCGGGACTGACGGCGACGTTCGTCGACTACGACAACGATGGCTGGCTCGATCTGGTGATCGGGGGCGCGCCCACCGGAGGGTCGAAGTCAGCGCTCTCGCTCCTCAGAAACGACGGCACCGGAAAATTTCTCGACCGGTCCAGCGTGCTGCCACCGGCGATTCGCGCCGCCGGCGCTTCAACCGTTGCGGTGGCCGACGTCGACGAAGATGGTGACGAGGATCTGTTCCTGATCGACGCGGCGGGCGCGCCGCACTTTTTGCGCAACGAGTTCGGCAACAACAACCTCGCTGTCAACATCGAGCTCAAGGGACTGGGCGCCGGCAGCGGAAAGAACAACGCCTTCGGCATCGGCGCGCGACTCGAGCTGCGGGCAGGAGACATTTATCAGACACGCGTGGCGACCAGCCGCGTCACTCACTTCGGGCTGGGGCCGCACCTAAAGGCGGATGTGCTGCGGGTGGAATGGCCCAATGGGGTTCCGCAGACGGTCTACCTTCCCGGGTCCGACCAGGACGTCGTGGAGCGCGAGATGCTCAAAGGCTCCTGCGCGCTCGCCTACACCTGGGATGGCACCCGCTTCCGTTTCGTCACCGACGCCATGTGGCGTAGCGCCCTCGGCATGCCGCTCGGATTGATGGCGGGGACCGGGGCGAGCGCGTTCGCTCCGGCAGGCGCATCGCAGGAATATCTGCGCATCCCCGGCGACGCGCTCCAGCCGCGCGACGGGCGGTATCTGCTCCAGCTGACCGAGGAGCTCTGGGAGACGGCGTACGCGGATCAGGTGAAGCTCCTGGCTGTCGATCATCCCGATTCTCTCGACGTCTTCGTGGACGAGCGTTTCGTTCCCCCCGGTCCGGTCAGGCTGCGGCTTTTCCAGATCGGCCATCGCGAATATCCGCTGTCGGCGGTGGACGAGCGTGGAAGCGACGTCCTGCCGGCGCTGCGCAGGAGCGACGATGTCTACGTATCCAACTTCACGCCGACCAGATATCAGGGCGTCGTCGAGCCCCACGATCTGATTCTCGATCTTGGACCGACCGCCGGAGGCGAGGGCACCTACCTGTTTTTGCGCGGCTGGATTTATCCGACCGACGCCAGCATCAACGTTGCGCTGGCGCAGCAGTCGGCGATCAAGGTAGCCGCTCCTTCGCTCGAGGTTCGCGACGCCGTCGGCAATTGGCGGACGGCCATTGCCAGCATCGGATTCCCCTCCGGCAAAGACAAGACGATGGCGCTGGATCTGGCAGGAATGTTCCCGACCACGGACCACCACGTGCGCCTGCGGACCAACATGCAGATCTACTGGGACGAAGCCTTCGTCGCCCGCGATCTCGCGCGCGCTCCGGCGAAGGTGATGACCTTGCCCCTGCTCTCCGCCGATCTCCACTACCGTGGGTTCTCGCGCATGTACCGGAAGGGTGGCCGTTACGGGCCCTATTGGTTCGAGTACAACGACGTATCGAAGGAAACGCCGTGGCGGCCGATCACTGGGTCATTCACCCGGTTCGGCGACGTGCTCCCACTCCTCAGCGGCTCCGACGACATGTACGTCATTATGGGACCGGGCGACGAGGCAACGATCCAGTTCGACGCCGCCTCGTCCAGATCGGTTCCTCGTGGCTGGAAGCGCGATTTCCTGCTGTACACCGACGGCTGGATCAAGGACTCCGACCTCAACACCGCCTACGGCACCACCGTCGAGCCGCTGCCGTTTCATGCGGAGGGGGCGTACCCGCTCGGCGCAGGCGAAGGGTATCCGACCGACGCCGCACATCAGGAGTATCTGAGACGCTACGACACCAGACGGGTGGGAAGACAAGCAAAACCGCGAACTGATTAGGGGAGCCCAATCGGTTCGTTCTGGCTTTGGCTTATCTCGCCGCCTTTTGTCCCGCCAGTTATACTCTGTCCGTGCCCCGCCCCCGCCCTGCGATCCGCCGAGCGATCATTGCCATCCCGTTTCTGGCGGCGATCCTCCTCGCCATGCGACTGGATCGGGGCGGGATCCGGGCCCCCGCGGATGCGGCGCACCCGGGATTCGTGTTGCGCGACGAGACCGCCGCCGCCGGCATCACCTTCGTCCACCACCGGGCGAGCTTCGATCCCAAAATCGCCGGCGTCGAGCCCCACGTCGCCGCTCTCGGAGCGTCGGTGTCCGTCGTCGATTTCGACGGTGACGGCTGGCCCGATCTCTATTTCACCAACAGCCGCTTCGGGGCGCCGAACGCGCTCTACCGCAATCGCGGCGACGGCACGTTCGAGGAAGTCGGCGCCGCCGCCGGCGTCGCGGACCTCAACAAGCCGGGTGAGGGGGTCTCGATGGGCGCGGTGTGGGGTGACATGGACAACGACGGACGCGAGGACCTGCTCGTGTACCGCTACGGTTACCTCGCGCTCTTCAAGAACATCGACGGGCACCACTTCAAGGACATCACCGAGCAGGCCGGACTTCGCCGCTGGGTCAACAGCAACGGCGCGATCTGGATCGATTACGATCGCGACGGCCTGCTCGATCTTTACGTGACTGCTTACTTCCGGAGCGACATCGACCTCTGGCACCTGAGCACGACACGGATCATGCACAACAGCTTCGAGTTCGCCACCAATGGCGGCAAGAATCTGCTCTTCCACAATCTTGGCAACGGGAAATTCGAGGACGTCACCGACAAGATGGGTGTCGGCAGCACCCGCTGGACCCTCGCTGCATCATCGGCTGACTTCAACGGCGATGGCTGGCCCGACATCTACCTCGCCAACGACTACGGCCCCGAGGAGCTTTACCTGAACGATCACGGCAAGCGCTTCGTGCTCAGCACTGCCGGCCTCGAGAGCGAGTCGAAGAGCGGGATGTCGGTGACCCTCGGCGACGCCTTCAACCGCGGCCGGATCGACGCGTTCGTCACAAACATCTCCGAGCGCGGCTACATCTTTCAGAATAACAACCTTCGCGTGAACGAGATGTCGACGTCGCGGCGATTCAGGAACGTCGCCGAGGGCGCAATTGCCGACGCGGGCTGGGCGTGGGGCGCGCAGTTCGGCGACCTCAACAACGACGGCGCCAACGAGCTCTTCGTCGCCAACGGATTCATTTCGGCGGACCGCAACAAGAGCTACTGGTACGCGATGTCCAAGATCGCGGGCGCCAACGGCCGACTTTTCGAGGACGCAGCGACGTGGCCGGCGTTCGGCGACGCCAGTCTTTCCGGTTACGAGCCATCGCGGGTTTACATCAATCGCGGCGTCGCCGGCTGGGTCGACGTCGCGAAGAAGGTTGGCGTCACCGATCTGTACGATGGACGCGCGGTCGCGCTCGCCGACCTCTCCAACCGCGGCGCCGTCGACGTGATCGTCGCCAACCAGAATCAGCCGGCGCTGCTGTATCGTGATTTCCCCGACAGCGCCAACCACTGGGTCGGATTCAAGCTCGTCGGCACCCGCAGCAACAGGAGCGCCATCGGCGCCGAAGTGACCATCGAAGCCGGTGATCTGCGCCAGCGCCGCGTGGTGGATGGCGGATCGGGGTTCGCCAGCCAGAACGACCGGCGTCTGCATTTTGGACTGGGTACCCACGAGTGGGTAGATCGCGTCGTCATCCAGTGGCCATCGGGAACCCAACAGGTGTTGACGCGTCCACCGATCGACCGGATCGTCACCGTCACCGAGCCGGAGCGCTGACCCATTTGAGCGACGCCACCGGATTGACGGCAAGAGAAGGGAATTTCGTGGTCCGCGCCTGGCAGCGCGCCAGCAGGACCGATCCGCGCTACCTGATTGCGTTTCTCATCACGCTGGTGCTGGTGGTCGCGCAGCTCCGCTACAACATGCTGGGCAGCTACGACCGCCTGGTGCTGGCACTCGGCATCTGCACGGCGACCGAAGCGTTGTTGTCATGGTTCGATCGCGGAAAGGTGGTGAACCTGCTCAGCGCCTACATCAGCGGCATCAGCCTGACGCTGTTGATCAAGCCGCAGGGCGGGGCGCTGTGGCCGTTCGCGCTGGGCGGATTCCTGGCGATATCGTCGAAATACGTGCTGCGATATCGGGAGAACCATCTCTGGAATCCCACCAACTTCGCCATCGTCGCGCTGTTGCTGGCCGCGCCCGACAAGGTCTCGGTGCTCAGCCACCAGTTCGGCAATGATACGACTACCAATCTGGTGATCTGGGCTTTCGGATTGATCATCGCCGCGCGCGTTGGTGTGTTGCACATCACTCTCACCTACCTCGCCAGCTTTCTCATCCTGAGCGGCGCCCGCGCGCTGGCGCTAGGCCAGCCGGTGCTGCCGGAGATCGCGCCCATAACCGGGCCGATGTATCAGCTGTTCGTGTTCTTCATGATCACCGATCCGCGCACGGTTGTCCGCGGCCGGCGCAAGCAGATCACGGTGGCGATCCTCATCGCGGTGATGGAGACTCTGATTCGATTTGCGTCCGATAGAGGCTGGCCGCTGCCAATCGGGGTGAACGCGGCGCCCGCATTCTTCGCGCTGGCGATAATAGGGCCGGTGGCGAAGTGGCTCGACCTGCGGGGCGCGGGAAGTGGTAGGCGGGAAGAGCGGGCAACACCAGCGAAGCCAGGTCTCAGCCGTAGCCCTTTGTAAAGAGCCGCTGGCCGGCCTTCAGATAATACGCGGGCTCGGGCAGCTCCCAGCCGAGCGTATCGGCGAGTCTGTCGTAGGTGTTAAAGAGGAAGGCGACGTAGAACGCGTCGCGGATTGCTTCGCGCGTCACGCCGGCGGCCAGGACCGGCAGGATGTCGGAGACGTCGAGTTGCTGGTGCCTGAGAGTGAACGTCTCCAGCAGGCCCAGCATGGCGCGCAGTTTCTCGTCGATCGGCGCGGTGCGATAGTTGTCGAGGATTTGTTTTGTCTTGCCGTCCTTCAGCGCTGCCTCCGCGACCGCGGAGTGTGACTCTGTTCAGAAGACGCACTGGTTGAGTCGCGACACGTAGGCGGCGAAGATCTCCCGCTCGCCGACGGTCCAGGCCGACGGTCCGCGCATGACATGCTGGGTGAGCTCGGTCCACGGAC
>DASXGU010000134.1:0-55044 GCA_036488915.1 Gemmatimonadaceae bacterium
TGGCGCACCGGGGGGAGGGCAAGCTCCATACCCGGTCTGGCATGTGAGGTGCAACCGATAAACCCATGGCCGACGTCGAGATCGAACAGCGCCAGTCAGGAGCCGGAGATCCCTTCACCAATGTAGCGGTCCGCAGACCGCCCCGGCCCCCGGCTCCCCGCTGGAAAAGAATTCTCAAAACCTCGCTCCACGGACTCGGGGCCACCGTTTTGCTCGCCGCCGGAACGATCTGGACCATCCGCCAGCAGCATCCAAAGTTCGTCCAGCCTGGCGCATTGCTTCACCTTCCGGCGGCGGTAGTGGAGGCGGCTGCACCGGGGACTGAGCCGTACCAGGCCCCGACCGATTCCGCGGCGGTGCTCGAGATAAAGAAGGTGGCCTTTTCTCTCCACAAGTACACCAACGACACCGTGCTGGCGCGCCGCATCGCCCAGGCGATCGTCGTCGAAGGGGGAAAGAAGAACATCGATCCCGCGCTGCTGGTGGGAGTCGTATTGACGGAGGATGCCCAGCTCGATCCCAACGCCAAGAGCTTCGTTGGAGCCCGGGGCCTGATGCAGGTGATGCCGTTCCACGCCGGGAAATGGCCCGGGTGCTCGTCGTCGAACCTCTTCGCCATCGACGCCAACATCTGTCACGGGGTGAGCATCCTGGCCGACCTGATCAAGCGGTCGCCCAGCGTCTCCAGCGCGCTCCAGCGCTACAATGGTTGCGTGCGCGGGACGAATACCCCGAATTGCCACACGTATTCGGGCAAAGTCCTGAAGTTTGCCGAGCAGGCGGCGACCCAGATGCTGAGTTTTTCGCTGACGGAGTAGCTGGGCGGGAAATCTCCCTAAACATCTGGCTAGGCCTTCCTGAGGCTGTCCAACGCCGCAACCCATTGCGGCGAAGCTATTTGCGCCACGGACATCACAAACATGACATTTGGATGACCGGAAAAGGCCCTAGAAGACCCAAAACTTTTTCTTGACCGAATGCGTCAGTATAGGTACCGTTATACGTATCTCAGCAGTGGCATTACCACAATAGATTCGAAATGGCAGAATGGATTGGACGGGAGCTCGAGCGAATCAGAAAGCTCAGAGGTCTCCGTCGTGAAGACGTTGCGGCAAGGCTACCGAGACCGGTGTCGCCATCGACTATTCGCAATATCGAGCATGACGAGGAGTACAACGTCTCGCTCGAGCTTTTGCGACAGGTTGCGGCCGTTCTGGGTGCCAAGATCCAGGTCTCACTAGAGGCAGAGGATCTGAAGCGCTGGCAGACTCCGGCCGGACAGCGGCCGGCGATCGAAGTGGCCGAAACCGCCGCCGACATCGGGCACGAAAAGCTGATCGACAACGAGTACTTCATCCGGTACATCCGGGCGCGTCATCCGGATTGTCCCCTGACCAACTCGCAGATCGGCAGAAGGATGTGGGACTTCGCCAAGCCCAGGGGAGCGGAGCTGGTGAAGGGCAGGATGCAGGTGAAGAAGCCGGCGAACGAGAGCATCGCTACTTACAGGCTCCCGACGACGGCAGCGCAGTACCGCGTACGTGAGCGGGATATGGAAGTTTTGCACGGTTTTGCGGATCGGTTAGGCCGAGCTTACCGCGATGAGAAGGGGAGAGTTCTTGTTCCGCTCATCTAAGGCTGCCCGGGCTTCACTAATTCCAGGAGAACCTGTGAAGAAGTCTCTCAAGCCGTTGAACGCACCTCCTCCGAAGCTGGCTTCGCCCGCGAAGTCGGCCATGCGCGCCGTCTCCCATGCACTGGCATTGGGTGGACTGCTCGTCGGCGGAGCCGTGTGGACGATTTCGCAGCAGCACCCGCTGTACGCGAACCCGGGCAAGCTTCTGAGACTTCCCGCGGCCGTCGTCGACGCTTCGCAGCCCACCGAGCAGGCGTTCCGTATTGGTGAAGTTCTCAACCAGTACACCCACGATCGCGCCCTGGCGTTCCGTATCGCCGATGCGCTGGTCGACCAGGCTGACAAGGAGAAGATCGATCCGGCGCTGCTGGTCGGTGTGCTGCTCACCGAAGACGCCACCCTCGATCCCCACGCCCGCAGTTCGGTCGGCGCGCGGGGCCTGATGCAGGTCATGCCGCTCCACGGCGGCAAGTGGGGCTGCGGCTCGTCGGATCTGTTCAACATCGAGAGCAACATCTGTCACGGCGTGCAGATTCTGAAGCAGGCCATGATCGACGCGCCCAACACCCGTGTCGCGCTGCTGCGCTACAACGGCTGCGTCCGCGGGCGCAATACCCCGAACTGTCATCGCTATGACGACACGGTTCTGAGGCACGCGGACCGCGCCGCCGCGGAGATGCGACTGGTCAAAACCCGCAAGGGCGAGTAAGGTTCTTCTGGAAAGAGCCGGTGCTCAATGCACCGGCTCTTTTTTTTATGTCCGCCAAACCCTACTGGATTCTCGCGCTGTCGGTGCTCGGCATCTCGTTCGCCGGGCCGCTGGTGCGGCTTTCGACCGCCGACGCGGTTACGATCGCGGTCTGGCGGCTGGGGTTCTCCCTCGTCATCGTCGCCGGTTTTCTCGTCACGACCGGCGAATGGCGCGACTGGCGGCACCTGACGTGGCGGCGTTTTGTCCTCGCCGCGCTGGGCGGAGTTTCACTGGGACTCCATTTCTGGGCGTGGAATGCTTCCATCCACCTCACCACCATCGCAGCGTCGGTGACTCTGGTGAGCATGCAGCCCGCCATCGTCGCGACGATTTCGGCGATCGCGCTGCGGGAAGCGCCGACTCGGGTTCAGATAGCGGGTATTGCCATGGCGATTGTCGGAGCGATGATCATCGCCGCGCCCGACCTTAGTGGCGGCCTCGCTCCGAGCGGCAACGCCCCGCTGCTCGGCAACCTGCTCGCAATATCTGCCGCGCTGGTTGCGGCGGTCTATTACAGCATCGGACGGAGCCTGCGAAAAGCGCTCGGCGTCTGGGCGTACGTCGGCATAGTGTACTCCACGGCCTTTGTCACTCTCTGGCTGATCGCCGAGCTGCGCGGCATTGCGCTGGCCCCGCAGCCGCCGCGCGAAATCGCCATCTTCGCCGGGCTGGCATTGGGACCGATGCTGCTCGGCCACACCGGCATGAACTGGGCGCTCAAGTTCCTGCCGGCGTACGTGGTAAACCTCACCGTGCTCGGCGAGCCGGTCGGAGCGACGCTGCTCGGCGCCGTCATTCCTTCGATCAGACAGATTCCATCGGTGGCGACATTGGTGGGTGGTGCAATCGTGCTCGGAGGCGTGATCGTTGCCGCGGGCGGCTCCCGCAGCACCGCCCCAGCGTGAGAATTAGATTTTCAGCGGCGGCTTCATCCGAAGTGGCGCCCACCACGCCCAAAAGTCACCCGGACTCGATGCGAAGCTTCATCGTCAGAGCGTTTTTTCTGTGTTTCCTGGCTTTGCCGACCGTGGGTCAGGGCCAGCGGCGCCCGCCGCGTCCCCCCAGGATCACGTCGCCTCGCGAGCAATTCGGTCACGACATCGGTGACGACTATTTCCTGGCCAATTACGGCCAGATGATCGACTACTGGAAAAAGCTCGATCGAGAATCCGACCGGATGCGGATGGTACGCATTGGGACGACAGCCGAAGGTCGGCCAATGTGGATGGCGATCGTCACGGCGCCCGAGAATCAGCGGAAACTCGGCAGATATCAGGAGATCTCGCGCAAGCTGGCGCTGGCGGAGGATCTCACCGACGCCCAGGCCCACGCTCTTGCCGCCGAAGGCAAAGCGGTCGTCTGGATTGACGGCGGACTCCACGCCACCGAGGTCCTCGGCGCCCAACAGCTCATTCTCACGACGTACGACCTGGTGAGTCGCACCGATCCGGAGACGATGCGCTTCCTTCGCGACGACATCATACTGCTGGTTCCGGCGAATCCCGACGGCCAGGATCTCGTCTCGAACTGGTACATGCGCGAGGCAGACACGCTGAAGCGCACGACCTCGCGCCTTCCGCGTCTCTACCAGAAGTACGCGGGGCATGATAACAACCGCGACGCATACATGGCGTCGCAGCCGGAGACCCAGGCCATGGACAGCATTCTGTTCCGTGCCTGGTATCCGCAGATCATGTACAACCATCACCAGACCGGACCAATCGGGACGGTGATCTTCGCGCCACCGTTTCGCGACCCCTTCAACTACAACTTCGATCCCCTGGTGCCGATGGAGCTCGATCTGGTCGGCGCTGCCATGCACTCGCGGTTCGTGGCTGAGGGCAAGGCGGGCGCGACGATGCGGAGCGGGTCCGGCTATTCGACGTGGTGGAACGGCGGCATGCGGACGACAGTGTACTTCCACAACATGATCGGGCTCCTGACCGAGGCAATCGGCAACCCGACTCCCATCGAGATTCCGCTGGTTCCGGAGAAGCTGCTGCCCAAGGGTGATCTGCCGATGCCGATCCAGCCGCAGAAATGGCACTTCGCCCAATCGATTGCCTACGAGATGACGGCCAATCGCGCAGTCTTTGATGTCGCCTCGAGGTATCGCGAGACCTTTCTCTACAACATCTACCGGATGGGCAGAAACTCCATCGAGCGCGGAACCACCGACAGCTGGACCGTCACCCCACGCAAGGTCGCGGCGCTCGAAGCGGCGGTCCCGCAGGACAGCGGCAGGGGCCAGGGCGGCGGCGGCCCTCCGCCCGCAACTACGCCCGCCGAGCTCGCCGCTTACAACAACATCATGCGGAACCCGGCGGACCGGGATCCGCGGGGATACATCATTCCCTCCGACCAGCCTGACTTCCTGACCGCCACGAAATTCGTGAACTCGCTGATCAAGACGGGGATCGTCGTCGATCGCGCGACGACGGGGTTCAGCGTGAACGGCAAGAATTATCCGGCGGGCTCGTACGTCGTGAAAACCGCCCAGTCGTTCCGTCCCCACGTTCTCGACATGTTCGAGCCGCAGGACCATCCAAACGACATCCCGTATCCCGGAGCCGCACCCATTCCGCCGTACGACAATGCCGGCTGGACGCTGGCGTATCAAATGGGAGTCGAGTTCGATCGGATCCTGGAAGGCTTCGACGGTCCGTTCGCACCGATACAGGGGTTCGCCAGGGTGCCGACTCCGCACGTGGGACCCGCGGCGGCCGGGTACGCGCTCAGTCATTCTGTGAATGATGCCTTCACTGCGGTCAACCGATTGCTCGCCCACGGCGAGGACGTGTACACGCTGCGATCAAATCTCAGCATCAACGGTCGGACCTACCCGGCGGGCACTTTTTACATCGTCGCGAAGCCAGGCACGCTGGCTGTGCTCAGCCGGCTTGCCAGAGACAAGGGACTGACCTTCGATCCGTTCCAGACCGAGGTCGCGCCGGCTGCGCTCAAGCGCGTTCGCCCGGCGAGGATCGCTCTCTGGGATCAATACGGCGGCTCGATTCCGTCCGGCTGGGCGCGCTTCATTCTCGAGCAATTCGAGTTTCCGTACGAGGTCATCTACCCGCAGACGATCGACGCCGGCAACCTGGCCGCGAAGTATGATGTCATCATTCTTCCCGATGGTGCGACGTTCGCGCGAGGCAACGGCCGGCCGGGCCCGCGCATCAATCCAGAGGAGATTCCCGCCGAGTATCGTGACAGGCTCGGTGGATTGTCGGTGGCGAGAAGTGTCCCGCCGCTCCAGGAATTTCTCAATGCAGGTGGAACCATCCTGGCTATCGGTTCGGCGACCGATCTTGGGGTCCAGCTCCAGCTGCCGATTGCCAACGCGCTGGTGGACAGCGCCGGTCGCGCGCTCCCGCGCAACCGGTTTTACGTCCCAGGCTCCATTCTTTCGATGCGGGTCGATACTACTCTGTCTCTGGCTGACGGCCTCCGCCCGGTCACCGACTTCTACTACGACAACGCGCCGGCTTTCCGGCTGCTCCCCGCGGCAGAGACCCGCGGCGTGAAGAGAGTCGTGTGGGTGGATGGCCCAGCGTCATTGCGCAGCGGCTGGGCGTGGGGCCAAAGATATCTGAGCGGGGTAACAGAGGTCCTGCAGGCTCCGGTGGGCAAGGGCATGCTGGTGCTTTACGGCCCCGACCCGTATTTCCGTTCGCAGCCTCACGGGACTTTCAAGCTTCTGTTCAATGGCATCCTTTATCGCAACGAACTCGGGGACTAGATGACGCGCTCACGCATTCTGCTCGTGGCACTCGCCGTTTCCGGCTGCTCGTACTTCAAGTCGGGCCCAGGTCCCGAGACCGCTCCCGCCCCTGCCACCAGGACGGTCAAGCCGAAGCCGGGAGCGGGCATTGTCGTCGCGAGCAGCGCCGATCTCATCCGCGCCATGCACGACCGCTACGACGGAAAGTACCTGAAGACCATCAGCTTTCTTCAGAACAACACCCAGTACCGGACCAATGGCGAAGAGACGAAAACGCAGTGGTACGAGCACATTGAGGTTCCCGGAAAGCTGCGCATCGCTTTTCTCCCCGCTGCACGAAAGAGCGGTCTCGTCCAGGTCGGTGACCGGGTGGCATCGTTCGACAACGGTATCCGCGTCGATTTCCGGCCTTCAGTGAACCCGTTGCTTCTCCTGACTGCCGATGTGTACGCCGCGCCCGCCGCCGCGATCATGCGTGGACTCGATTCGCTTCACGTCGATGGAAGCCTGATTCGGAACGACCAGTGGGAAGGCAATCCCGTCTACGTGGTAGGCGCGAAGGCGGGGGACACGACTTCCAATCAGTATTGGATCGACCGCGACAATCTGCGTCTGGTGCGCTTCATTCAGACCCAGCGAAACGGCGAACGCACTTTGGTCAGCGACATCCGGGTGCAGAGCTACAAGGAGATCGAGGGCTTCGACCTCCCGACCGAGTTTCTGGAGCTGAGAAATGGCAAGCCCTTCTGGCGGGAGCAATACGCCGACGTGCGCATTAACGAAGAGTTTCCGGCCGGGACGTTCGACCAGGCGCGCTGGAACGACATTCCGATTCCCAAATAGCACCGCCCCTCAAAACCTGCGAGCAACGATGAGAGCTGGACTCCTGGTGACGGCGGCGTTCGTCGCCGTCGATCTGCACGCGCAGGGGCGCGTCCAGCGCCCGATGACGTTCGAGGATTTCGCCGCGGTGAGAAACGTCGGCGATCCGCAGATCTCGCCCGACGGGAAATGGGTGCTGTACTCGCTGCGCACTACCGACGTTGATGCGAACAAGCGAACGACGGTCACGAAGATCATGTCGGTTGCCGGCGGAGGCGCGCGCCAGTTTCCCGGGCCTGCCGTCGCGGCCAGCGAAGCCCGCTGGTCGCCTGACGGGAAGCGCGTCGCATACATCGCCGACGGCCAGCTCTGGATCGCCAGCGCGAGCGGGAGCGATGCCCGTCAGATCACCAGGGTCAGCGGGGGTGCCAGCGGGCCCGTCTGGGCGCCATCCGGCGATCGTATTGCTTTCGTCACCGGCGTTTATCCGGAGTGCGACAGTGACGCGTGCAACATCGAGAAAGCGAGGGCCGCAGACACCGGCAAGGTGAGAGCGCACATTGCCGACAATCTCCTCTATCGCCACTGGACGCAATGGACCGGGCCGACGCGCTCGCACCTGTTCGTCGTGGGCCCCGACGGCACCGGCTTACGGGATGTCACTGTCGGCGTGAAGTATGATGTTCCTCCGGGACCGTTCGGGGGCAGCGAGGGCTACAACTTCTCTCCCGACGGCCGGGAGCTGGCCTACACCGCCAAGGATCAGGGACGCGAAGACGCGTGGTCCACAGACATCAATGTCTACGTCGTGCCGGTCGCCGGTGGTCCACCGGTCGACATCACGGCGTCGAACCGGGGCGGCGATCAGAATCCCGTGTACTCGCCCGATGGTCGCACCATACTCTACGCGTCGCAGGCGCGACCCGGCTTCGAATCGGATCGCCAGCGGTTGATGGCGTACAATCGGGTCGCCCATACATCCCGTGAGCTGCTGCCGAGCTGGGACAGAAACGCCGACGGCTACGCCTTCTCTCCCAGCGGCGACGCGATCTATCTCACAACGGTTGATGCCGGCCGCACCAAGTTCTACCGCACCACCCGCACGGCGTCCGGCTGGTCGACGCCGCGCCTGCTGACGTCGGGCGGAAACAACTTCTCACCCTCATTCTCCGCTGACGGTAAGGCCATTGTCTGGTTGCAGGATGCGACCGAGCGTCCGGCAGAAGCTTACGTCGCGAGCATTGGCGCATCCGGCTTCGGCGCGGTGACCAGGCTTACTCACGAGAACGATCCCCTCCTGGCCGGACTCAAGCTGAATCCCGCCGAGGATTTCTGGTTCAAAGTCGCCGACGGCGACAGCGTCCAGGGATTCATCATAAAGCCGCCGCAATATCAGCCGGGAAGGAAGTATCCGGTGCTTCTGCTGATTCACGGCGGCCCGCAGGGCGAATGGCTGGACCAGTGGCACGGCCGCTGGAATTTCGAGCTCTTCGCGTCGCCGGGGTTTGGCGTGGTGGCGATCAATCCGCGCGGCTCTTTCGGGTATGGCCAGAAATTCACCGACGAAGTTTCGAGAGACTGGGGCGGCAGGGCGTACACGGATCTGATGACGGGGCTCGATGCCGCTCTGGCGCGCAATTCCTGGCTCGATTCGACGCGCATGGGCGCCGGCGGCGGATCATACGGCGGTTACATGACGAACTGGATTGCCGGCCACTCCAATCGGTTCAAGGCGCTGTTTACCCACGCGGGCCCCTACAATCTCGAGAACATGTACGGCGCCACCGAGGAAATCTGGTTTGGCGACTGGGAATTCGGAGGCCCCTACTGGAACAAGCAGGCGATGGATTCGACTTATCGCCGCTGGTCGCCGCATCTCTACGCAGCGAACTTCCACACCCCGCAGCTCGTCGTAGTGGGCGAGATGGACTACCGCGTCCCGTACACCGAGGGTCTTTCGCTTTTCACCGCACTCCAGCGACAGGGCGTCCCCAGCCGTCTCATCGACTTCCCCGACGAAGGACACTGGATCGGCAAGCCCCAGAACCAGAGACTGTGGTGGGCGGAAGTGCTCGGCTGGTTTCGAAAATATCTCTCGCCTTAGCCGGCGCCTACCGGTAGCCCTGCGCCTGCATCGTGAAAAGCTCCTCGTAGAGACCGCCGTTGGCGAGCAGCTCTTCGTGTGAGCCGGTCTCTTCGACGCGGCCGTGCCGGAGCACGATGATCCGGTCCGCCATGCGCACGGTCGAGAACCGGTGAGAGATGAGAATGGCCATGCGGCCAGCAACCAGCTCGGAAAATCGAAGGAACACCTCGTACTCGGCGCGCGCGTCGAGGGCGGCGGTTGGCTCGTCGAGAATGAGCACCTGGGCGTCTCGGATGTAGGCGCGCGCCAGCGCGATCTTCTGCCATTCACCGCCGGAAAGATCGACGCCTTCGTCGAAGCGCCGGCCGAGCATCTGCTGGTAACCCTTGGCGAAGCGTGGCAACAGCGAAGCGGCGAGGGAATTCTCGGCGGCCGCGGTGATGGATGCGGGAGTGCCGTTGTCCTTCTCGAGCTCGGCGCGAACCGAATCGATCTCGCCGACTCCGATGTTCTCGTCGAAGCGCATGTCGTAGCGCACGAAATCCTGGAAGATCACTCCGATGGCGCGGCGGATGCTCGGCAGGTCGTACTCTCGCAGATCGACGCCGTCGAGAGTGATGCGCCCTTCGGTGGGATCGTAGAGGCGCGCCAGCAGCTTGGTGATGGTCGTCTTGCCGGCGCCATTCTCGCCGACGAGCGCGACACGCTCTCCCGGCTTCAGGGTCATGCTGACGTTGCGCACCGCCCAGCGGTCGCTGCCCGGATAGCGGAATCCGACATCGTCGAACACGAATCCGGACTGAATCCGTGCCGGGATCGGCCTGGCGTTGGGGGGTGATTCAATCGTCGGGCGCATGTCCAGAAACACGAAGAGGTCGCGCAGATACAGCGCCTGCTCGTAGACGTTGCTCGCCGACATCAGAATGTTCTGGATCACATCCCGCCCCCGACCGAAGGACGCGGCCAGAAACGTCAGCGTTCCGATGGTTATTTCCCCCCTCACGGCTCTGAGCAGGATCATGACATACGCCGCGTAGTAGCCGACGGTGCCGAGAATCGACAACAGCGCGCTTACGACTCCACGACGGATGGAGAGGTCGCGGTTCTCCTCGTAGAACCGCTGCGACAGATCGCGGTAGCGCTCGGCGAGCCACGGGGCGAGCCCGAACATCTGCACTTCCTTGGCGGTTTTGTCGCTGGCGCCGACGTAGCGGAGGTAGTCGAGCTGCCGGCGCTCCGGGGTCCACCGGAAAAGCAGGGAGTAGCCCAGCGAGGCGAAGTGGGTCTCCCCGAGAAAGCTGGGGATGACCGCGACCGCCAGCAGCAGGAGCAGCCACGGATTGTAGGCGATCAGAGCACCGGCGAGCGTGACCAGCGTCAGTGCATCCTGCGACATGCTGAGCAACAGGCTGAGCAGAGCTATCCTGCCGACGGTTTGTCTCCGCGCACGCTCGAGATGATCGTAGAAATCCGGATCCTCGAACTGGGCCAGATCTAGCTTGGCGGCGTGCTGCATCAGCTCGACGCTCATCGCATTGGAGAAAAGGTCGCCGAGCAGACTCTCGATCAGCGACGAGGCGCGCGCGAGAATCTCGCCCACCAGCACGACGAGAAGCTCGAGAACGAGATAGCGCCATACCTGCGACAACGGTCCGGTACCGCCCTTTGCCGCGATTACCGCGTCGAGAATGAGCTTGCCGACCCAGAACGTCGACACCGGAACTACTGATCGCGCTATCCGGAGACCGACCATCGCGACCGTATAGCCGCGATGGGTTTTCCAAATCAGGCGGAACAGCGCGGGAACGTAGCGAAGGGCCTCGACACGCTCCTTCCACGTCGCCGGCGACTCGGGGCGCGGCCGGCGGCTCCCTGGCAGCATTAGCGGCGGATGACCCATGATCCCCGGACCGGCTGGCTACTTTTTGCGACGGTGACTGCGAGGCGGCGCCTTCCCTCTCGTCACTTCCAGCCCCTTCGCGACCCACGCTTCGTAGCCTCCGACGAGGTTGGAGACGTTGCTCATACCCTGCGACTGAAGAAAGCTCGCCGCAATCGACGATCGTCCTCCGCCCTTGCAATGGAGGACGATGGGCGCCGACCTGTCGAGCTCACCGACACGCTCTGGCAGCGCCGCCAGCGGAATGTGGATGGCGCCGGGCAGATGCCCGTGCGCCCATTCGTCGGGATTTCGCACGTCGACTACCTGCACCCCGTTCTTCGTGCCCAGCGAGCTCAGCTCGGCGGGGCGCATTTGCGGCACGCCCTCCAGATTGCCGTGACGCTTTTTCCAGGCCTGAATCGCGTCAGCGCGAAAAATGCCGCGCAGTCGGGTGAGCCCGATCTTGCAAAGCTCCGTCACAATTTCCTTGATCGCCTCGTCGGTGTCCCGATCCGTCAGGATGTAGAAGTCGCGATTCGACGGAACCAGCGCACCGCTCCAGTTGAGAAACGACTTGTTGAGCGGGATGTTGATCGTCGCCGGGACGTGACCCGCCGCGAAGCTTTGCGCCGTGCGTGTATCGACCACCGTCGCGCCGCTCTCGATCACCGCATCGAGCTCGCCGGCGTCGAGGACGGTCGGCGTCGCGGAAACCGTCTGCCGTCCAGCGGTGCGATTGATCCGCTTCATCTCGGCGAAATAGCGCGGTGGCACCGGCTGGTCTTCGAGCACTCTGGCCACGAATTCCCCTTCGGACGCCTGCGCGAACGCCCAGTTGAATAGACGCTCGTATCCGAGCGTCGACTGCGGCATCGAGCCGAGCGATTTGCCGCAGGCAGATCCTGCTCCGTGGCCAGGCCAGATCTGCAGATAGTCGGGCAGCTCGGCGAACTTTCGGATCGAGCGATACAGCTCGCGCGCCAACGCCTCGGTACTTCCCTTGGCGCCAGCCGCTTTTTCCAGCAGGTCAGGACGACCCACGTCCCCGACGAAAACGAAATCGCCTGTCAATGCCCCGACCGGATCGGGGCCGCGGTCGAGATCGTACACCAGGAAGCTGAGATGCTCGGGCGTGTGCCCGGGAGTGTGAATCGCCTCGAGGCGGATGGTGCGCCCGACGTT
Source organism: Gemmatimonadaceae bacterium (assembly GCA_036488915.1). Taxonomy (GTDB): domain Bacteria; phylum Gemmatimonadota; class Gemmatimonadetes; order Gemmatimonadales; family Gemmatimonadaceae; genus UBA4720. The sequence goes on from DASXGU010000134.1 coordinate 12,084, forward strand.
CAGCGCAGAGCCGCTCTCGACAACGCTTGCGGCAGCCAACGCTTCCCTGGCGTAAACCCAATCTCCTGTCCCCGCGCCGGAAAGATGGAGGGTCGCGCCCGTCGCCCTGGCCAAGGCGCTGGCACCGGAAACGAAATCGGCGTGGATGTGCGTTTCGGTTACGTGCGTGATCTTTACCCGGTCCGCCCCGGCCGCGCGCGTGTAGTACGCGACGTCGGCATTGGGATCGACGATCACGGCTTCGCGTGTCTTCTCACAGGCGAGCATGTAGCTCGCCTGCGCGAGATTTTCGTCGTAGAATCGTCGAAAGAGCATCAGCAGGTCGGTGCGTTCTTCAGGAGCGTTGCTGGAAGCGGATACTGTTGTTAGCGTCCTACTGTGGAGCCGATTGATACTTCGCCGCAATATAGCCAGAACGTGATGGCCAATCCCGGGCGCGACACGACCGAGCTGGGTCGCGAAGAGCTGGTGCGATACAGCAGGCACATACTCCTGCCGCAGGTCGGGGAGGACGGCCAGCGTCGCCTCAAGGCGGCGCGGGTGCTGCTCGTCGGCGCCGGCGGCCTCGGATCGCCTGTCGCGCTCTACCTCGCGGCCGCCGGCGTCGGCACGCTGGGGATTGTCGATTTCGACGCCGTCGATCTCTCCAACCTGCAGCGGCAGATTCTGCACGGATCCGCCGCAGTCGGCAGCACCAAGATCGACTCTGCCCGCGACCGCCTCTACGACATCAATCCGAACGTTCACGTCGAAGCCTACGAGACCCGTCTGAGCTCCGACAACGCACTCGAAATCGCGCGGGGGTACGATCTGATCGTCGACGGTACCGACAACTTCGCGACGCGGTATCTGATCAACGACACCTCGGTTCTGCTCGGCATTCCCAACGTTTACGGAAGCGTTTACCGGTTCGAGGGACAGGCATCGGTGTTCGGCGCGCCGCGCGGACCGTGCTACCGCTGCCTGTTCCGCGAGCCGCCGCCGCCCCACCTGATTCCCAATTGCGCCGAGGGGGGTGTGCTCGGTGTCGTTCCTGGGTTGGTCGGGACGATCCAGGCCACCGAAGCGATCAAGCTGATTCTCGGTCTCGGCGACACGCTCGTCGGACGACTGCTGACCATCGACGTGCTGACGATGGCGTTCCGTGCGATCGAGATCAGGCCAGACCCCGAGTGCCCCGCTTGCGGAACTCGCCAGATTCGCGAGCTGATGGACTACGACCAGCTCTGCGGGCCGTCTTCGAGCGAATCAAGTGAGCGGTCGGACGTCGTCGAGATTGAGCCGGCGGATCTGGCTACTCGTATGGCGGCAGGCGAAAATCCCGAGATCATCGACGTGCGCGAGCCGTACGAGTGGCAGATCAATCGCATTCCCGGTGCGCGCCTCGTCCCTCTCGATCGAATAGCGCTGGAGATTCCGCGACTCGACCGACGTCGCGAGACGATCGTTTACTGCAAGGTTGGTGTGCGCAGCATGCACGCCGCGCGGCAGCTGGCGGACGCCGGCGTGACGAACGTCCGCAATCTTTCCGGCGGTATAATGCGCTGGATCGACGAGGTCGATCCCGCCATGCCGAGGTATTAGTTGATCCCTCCGGATCCCATCGAGCGCTTCCGCTCGGTTTACGCTCTCGCCGAAAAGATCGACCGCTCCATCATCCCGGAGCCGAACGCGATGGCGCTGGCAACCGTGGAGAATCGCGACCAGCCGTCGGTTCGCATTGTCCTGCTCAAGGCATTCGACGCCCGGGGCTTCGTCTTCTACACCAATTACGAAGGGAGAAAGGGCCGACAGCTACTGGCGCATCCGAAGGCGGCGCTCTGCTTTTACTGGCCCCCCATCGACATCCAGGTGAGAATCGAGGGCACGGTATCGAAAGTTGCAGAAGAGGAGGCCGATGCCTACTTCGCCTCCCGCCAGCGTCTTAGCCAGATTGGGGCGTGGGCGTCGCGTCAGAGCGAGCCCGTCGAAACGCCCGGGGCCCTCGACGAGAGAGTCGCCGAGTTCGAGAAGAAGTTCGCCGGGACCGATGTTCCGCGTCCCGCCTTCTGGTCCGGATTCCGGGTCAGGCCCGATCGGATCGAGTTCTGGAAGGCGAGGCCGAATCGTCTTCACGAGAGACACGTCTATACGAGGGAAGGGAACGGTTGGCGCATTGAAACACTCTACCCCTGACGAGCCGGTACCACTGGAGAACTGCATACCGTAAAATGTTGAGATGACCAGCACGCGCGTTCCTCCGGCGGCGAAAGCCCCGCACCCCGCGCCGCCCCCGCCGCCTGCCGAGCCGTGGACGATCGCGTCCGCCCGCTCGCTCTACAACGTTGAGGGCTGGGGGATCGGCTTCTTCGACATCAACGAGGCCGGCCACATCGTCGTCCGCCCCGATCGCGAGAAGACGGACCGCGAGCTCGATCTGTTCGAGCTCGCCAACGATCTGGAAGAGCAGGGCGTCGGTCTCCCTCTGCTGCTTCGTTTCTCCGACATCCTGCGGTCGAGGATCGAGTCGCTGAACGACAAGTTCATGCGCGCGCGGGAAGAGTACGCGTACGAGGGTGGCTACACGACCGTCTATCCGATCAAGGTCAACCAGCAGCGGCACGTGGTCGAGGAGATCGTTGAATTCGGCAAAGCCGCGGGCGTCGGACTGGAGTGCGGCAGCAAGCCGGAGCTCCAGGCGGTCCTGGGTCTGGCGGAGCACACCGACCATCTGATCGTGTGCAACGGCTACAAGGACGAGGAGTTCATGCGCCTGGCCTTGATGGGACAGAAGCTGGGACACCAGGTCTTCATCGTCCTCGAGCAGCTCAGCGAAGTCGATGTGCTGCTGCAAGTCGCCGACGAGCTAGGCGTCAAGCCGACCGCCGGAGTCCGCATCAAGCTCTACTCCGAGGGCTCGGGCCGCTGGGCAAGAAGTGGGGGCGAAAAATCCAAATTCGGTCTCAGCACCGCGCAGCTGGTAAAGCTGGTGGACAAGCTGAAGGCAGCGGACCGCCTCGACATCCTCAAGCTCATTCACTTCCACCTCGGCTCGCAGATCACCGACATCCGCTACATCAAGGCGGGCCTGCAGGAGGTCAGCCGGTACTACGCGGAGCTGAGGGGCCTCGGAGTCGACATCACGCACGTCGACGTCGGCGGCGGCCTGGGGGTGGACTACGACGGCAGTGGCTCGACTTCCCAGGCGAGCGTGAACTACACCCTTCAGGAATACGCCGACGACGTCATCTACACCATCGCCGAAGCGTGCCGGCAGCACGAGCTCCCGATGCCGCACATCATCAGTGAATCAGGTCGGGCGCTCACCGCGCACCACGCGCTGCTGCTTCTCAGCGTCATCGACGTCGAATCGTACGCCGACACCGCCGTTCCCGAGCTCACCGAGGATCACCACACTCTGCTCCACGAGATGGCTGCCGACTACACGTCGGTGTCCAAGCGCGTCTCCAAGAAGCGCGTGCGCGAGGTTTACCACGACGCGACCTTCGACAAGGAGCGCGCCCAGGAGCTGTTTAACAGCGGAGTGCTTTCTCTGCGCGATCGTGCAATCGCCGAGCAGATGTATCTGGCGACGATAGCGTCGGTGGCGCGGATTGCCCAGAAGGATCGTGATGAATACTCCGACATCATCGACGATCTCGAAGCGACGATGGTGGATCGCTATTTCTGCAACTTCTCGCTGTTCCAGTCGCTGCCTGACAGCTGGGCGATCGACCAGATCTTCCCGATCATGCCGATCCACCGGCTCAACGAGGAGCCAACCCGACGCGGCACCATCCAGGACGTGACGTGCGATTCGGACGGGAAGATCGAGTGCTTCATCGGCGATCGAACCGTGCGCAAGAGTCTGGAGCTTCACCCGTTCAACGACGGTGATCCCTACATCATCGGGATATTCCTGACCGGCGCCTACCAGGAGATTCTCGGCGATCTGCACAACCTGTTCGGCGATACCAACGCCGTTCACATCAGGCTGTCGGAATCCAAGGGTTACGAGGTCACCGATCTCGTTCACGGCGACACGGTGACCGAGGTCCTGGACTACGTCCAGTTCCGCGCCTCCGACCTCCTCGCCACCTTCCGACGCAAGGTCGCCAACGCCACCGGCATCCAGCGGCAGGAAGCCAACATGTTCATCGCCGACTACATCGCTGGGCTCGAGGGCTACACGTACCTCGAGGGCGAGGCGGCTAGATAGAGGATTGAGGACGGGGGCTGGCGTCCACGCGGGTCCAACCGTAACGCGGTAAGGGGTGGGGGTAGCACGGGTCCCGGTTACCGGGAACGACACGGGCGCAGAAGGATCGCAGCGCAGTTACGCCGGTACCAGGTAACGACGCCACTCACACCCCTTACCGCGTTACGGTGGAATGCGAGTAGGGGAGCCCGCAGTCTCCCGCCCGCAACCGTTCAGCGCTGGGCGAACCGCTTCTCGACTTCCTTCCAGTTGACGACGTTCCACCAGGCCTGGATGTAGTCGGGCCGGCGGTTCTGATACTTGAGGTAGTAGGCGTGCTCCCAGACGTCGAGGCCAAGGATGGCGGTCTGGCCTTCCATCAGCGGGTTGTCCTGGTTGGGCGTGCTGGTGATCGAGAGCTTGCCGCCGTTGTTGACCAGCCATGCCCAGCCCGAGCCGAAGCGGCCGACACCGGCGGCGCTGAATTGCTCGCGAAATTTGGCGAAATCGCCGAAGGCGCTCTTGATCGCCGCTCCCAGATTGCCGCCCGGCTCGCCGCCCGCCTTGGGGGCCATCAGCTGCCAGAACATAGAATGGTTCCAGTGACCGCCGCCGTTGTTTCTCACCGCGGTGCGCACCGCCTCGGGTGCCTTGTTGACGTTCCTGATCAGATCGTCGAGGGACTTGTTCGCCAGCTCGGGCGCTTTCTCGACCGCCGCGTTGAGGTTGTTGACGTAGGTCTGATGGTGCTTCCCGTGATGGATCTCCATCGTCTTCGCATCTATGTGCGGCTCGAGCGCAGCGAAGTCGTAGGGAAGCGGCGGAAGTGTGAATGCCATTTCTGTCTCCTGTGTGTTCTTTTTCGGATTCGGCCGAGGTCTCTTACCGCTGTGGCTTCAGATCTCGCCGGTTTCGACTGCCGTACGGGGGTAGCGTCTCGCGCGCTTGGCCCGGTATCCTCCAATGAGTCCCGGAAGAATCGAGATGAAAACGACGATGATCACCACTATCTCGATGTGCTTGTCGACGCCCGGAATATAGCTGCCAAGGAAGTAGCCGATGCCGAGCATGCTCCAGATCCAGAGTATCGCGCCGAGGATGTTGAAGGTGATGAACTGCCTGAATTTCATTCCGCCCACACCCGCGATGACCGGCGAGAAAGTGCGAATCACCGGCATGAATTGGGCTAGCACGATTGTCTTGCGGCCATATTTCTCGTAGAACTCGTGGGCGCGGATAGCATGCTTCTTGTTGAAGAAGAGGCTGTTTTCACGCCTGAACACCCGGGGACCCGTGGCCCGACCGATGGAATACCCAACCGAATTGCCGACGATGGCCGCCAGGGTCAGCACCGGCGCCAGCTCGTACACGTTCAGGTATCCGCGGGCCGCCAGCAGTCCGGCGGTGACGAGAAGCGAGTCCCCGGGAAGGAACACGCCCGCGAGCAGACCCGTCTCCGAGAAAATGATGACGGCCAGACCGAACAGACCAGCCCATTGCACGAGACCAGGAAGGTCGGAAAACCGGTGAAAAAGGTCGCTTATTGCGTGCATCGAGGCGTGGCGAGGTAGATGGAGGAGAGGCGTGCAAGTTCACCGCCCCCACGGCGCGACGCAACTGGAGAGTGGGTACTCACCTTTCCCGAGCGCAAGCGGCTAGGGTTTCGCCGCTCGCCGTCCAGAGCTGAGCAGACGTTCAACGCCGTTTCGGTTGCCATCCTCGTTCTGTTTGCGATCGGATGGTCGTGGTCGATAGCGAGAGCTCGCGCCGGCGGTGCGACCGGAGTCACGCCGGCAACGGCAAGCATCGCCAGCGCACTCACCGAGGGCGCGGCGCCTTCGGTGGCCTACCTGACGGATGCCGCTCTTGTCGCGCTGACCGCGCCGGCGCGTGGCGAGAGCGGAAAGCTGCGCGTCCGCATCCAGCAACCCGGCACTCCCATCACGCCGATTCTCGCCGACAGCCTGCCGACCGGCGCGGTGGCGACTTTCTCGTCCGGCGCAGCGTCGGAATCAACGGCGACGCTGGCGGCGCCGACGCATCCAGGAATCTGGAGTCTCGCGCTCAAGGTGGGAAACGCGATAAAGCCGCTCGCCGGATTCAGCGTCATCACCATGCGGCCCGCTACCGAAAAGGTCGGCGGCCGGCTCGGCCTCTATTACATCGGCAACTGGCCGGCGGCGCGTAAGGGACAGCCGGGAGTGAGCTACAATCCGCCCGCCGGGTTCATCGAGGTCACCCAGCAGAACCAGAATACCCAGCTCTCCGAGCACTTCCGCCTGAAAGATTTTCTGCCGCACGATCAGCAGAACGTCTGGCCGAAGTACATCGTCGTGGACATGAAATTGATCGACAAGGACGAGCTCGTGCTCGAGGATCTGAAGGCGCACGGCATCAATCCAGACGGGGTTCACGTCATGAGCGGGTTCAGAACGCCCCAGTACAACGCCGGGGGAGGCGATCCGCGGGGCCGCGCCGCCCTCAGCCGACACATGTACGGAGACGCCAACGACATCTTCATCGACGACGATGGCGACGGCCAGATGGACGACCTGAATCATGACGGGCGCGTGAATATTGCAGATGCCAAGGTGATATGCGACGCGGTGAATCGCGTCGAGCGGGCACACCCTTCGCTGATAGGGGGGTGCGGCATATATTCCGGCACGTCGGCGCACGGGCCGTTCACCCATATCGACACGCGAGGCTATCCCGCTCGCTGGACTGGAACAGGAGACAGCTAATGGACACGACAACCACCGGTAGCCCCGCATCTTCGGCCGAGGACCACCGGCAGACGCCCGCGAATCCAAAGCGAGACCCTGCCATGCCCGTGCGTCTGGCCGATCTCGAGCCCTATGTCGGCCTTGGCTACCTATCGAAGCTCTTCAAGCTAATGGCGGTCATTCTGCTGCTCCTGCTCGTCTCCGAGATCATCACCGGACTGGTGACTCAGGGAACGACGTCGATTCCGACGCTGCTTGGCGAGATGAGCCGGCTGGTGGTGCTGGCTGGATTGTTGTGGGGCAGCGGTGACCTGGCGCTCCTGCTCATCGACATGGGTCACGACGTCAGGGCGACCCGGATCCTCCTCGGCAGGCAGGCGCTGCATCAGACGGGATCGACCGGTATCACTCCTCCTTCCGGCTCTCCGCGCGTCGAAGGGGGAAGCTTCGTGGAGCGTGGACCCCGCTAGGCTTTTTACCATCGGTCATTCGACCAGGAGCTTCGAAGAGCTCCTGGGTCTCCTGAAAAGGGAAGGCGTGTCGCATCTCGTCGATGTGCGCGCCTTTCCCACATCTGCGCGCCATCCGCATTTCAACCGGAGTCACCTCGAGCGCGCCCTTCCCGAGCATCTCGTTCGCTACACGCATTTCCCCGCGCTGGGCGGGCGTCGCAAGGTTCGCCGCGACTCCCACAACACGCTGTGGCGGAACGCGGGTTTCCGCGGCTACGCCGACTACATGGAGACCCGGGAATTCGATCAGGCGCTCGACGAGCTCTTGCAGGCCGCGGCGGCGGAGCCGACCGCGATAATGTGCGCTGAAGCGGTGCCGTGGCGCTGCCACCGCTCGCTCATCTCCGACGCCGCCACCGCGCGCGGTGTGGAGGTGCGTCATATCATGGACGCCGGAGCGCAGCCCCATCGTCTCACAACATTCGGACGGGTCGACGATGAGGGACGCGTGCACTACGACCTCGCGACCCAGAGTGATTTGTTTGGCGCCCAGCTGCCCTGACAAGCAAATGTCGGCCGAAGCGCAGGCATGCTGGTTGCCATCTTGAATGGAGTACCCTAGCATAACGCCAGGCGAACGCCGTCAGTGCGCCAAAGCGGGGTACGATTTATTGTCGCGTCGGGTGTAACTCACTTCTTGCGAGGGTGCCATAATGCTTTGGACGATCGCGGTAATTCTGTTTATTCTGTGGATTCTCGGTTTCTTCGTCGTGCACGTCGGGGGCGGGCTGATTCACCTGCTGTTGGTGATAGCGGTGATCGTCGTCATCTATCGCCTCGTCACAGGCAGACCCGTAGTCTAGATAGTTCCACCCGGCCGCAGCGACTCGTTTGCTACGGCGCGATGCTGCCCTCCACCATCCGGTTCGCTTCGGAAGGGGAGGGCAGCATTTTGCATCGCGACAGGTGAGCGATCAGCCCGACTCAGAAGCGGTCACCGCCGCTGGCGGCGCGTCGATTCTCTCGAAGGTGCGAGTCATCCTGCACGAGCCGCAGGACCCGGTCAACATCGCCGCCACCATCCGCGCGATGAAAAACATGGGCTGCTCCGATCTTTATCTGGTCAAATCCGTCCCGTACGACCCGTGGCGGCTCGAAGGCATCGCCCACGACACCAGCGACATCATCGGCAGGATCAAAAACTGCGACACCATCGACGAAGCCCTCGGGGGCGTGGTCCGGGTGGCGGGGTTCACCGCCCGTCGCCGCGCCGCCAAGCGCGACATCACTACCCCACACCTCGCCAGTCGTGAGCTCCTCGACTTCGCGACCCGTGGCCCGGTGGCGATTCTGTTCGGTCGCGAGGACAAGGGATTGCCGAACGATATTCTGGATCGCGCCCACCTCGTCGTCACCATCCCCACGACAAACCACGCCTCGCTCAATCTGGCGCAGGCGGTTCTGATTGCGCTCTACGAGCTTCACCTGACGGCGGCCGATGCGACCCGCACGCTGGACCCGCCGCGGAAGGATGCGCCGCCGGCGACGTCGGAAGAATACGAAAAGCTGTTTGCCGACGCCGAGCGCGGTCTCCACGCGATCGATTTTTTCAAGACGCGCTTTCACGAGCACATCATGCGGAGCGTCCGCACGCTTTTCTACCGGGCTTCTCCCGACTCGCGCGAGCTGGCGCTCCTGCGTGCGATCTTTATAGAAATCGTCCGGACAATCGAGCGCAAAACCAAGGGAAAGGCCGGAGGTTTGCAGCAGTGAGCGCGCACTTGCGCCACACTAACTGTCCGAACATTTTTCCGCCTGTCGAGCGCTTGTGAAATTCTTCACAAAGCCGACCGTTTAACTCGCCTTTACACGACACTAGCGGATGAACTTGCGAAGCAGATGGCTAGCAGTGCCGGGATTCGTTTGTATCGCGGCGCTCGCCACCATGCTCTCTGCATATAGCGGCGCTTCTTCGTCGGAAGGGAACAGTCCGGTGCAGCCGGTCAAGTTCCGCCACACCATCCATGTGGATACGCTGAAGATGAACTGCCTCTACTGCCACTATTCCGCCAACAAATCTTTCGATCCGGGTCTGCCCGCCATGGGAACCTGCATGGGCTGTCACACCGTCATCGCCGGATCGACAGACGACAACAAGGCAGAGATCGGCAAGCTCGCCGCGTTCTGGAACAAGAAGCAGCCGGTGCCGTGGATCCGTATCCACAAGCTCCCCGAGTACGTCCACTTCCCCCACATGCGGCACGTGAACGCGGGCGTCACGTGTCAGACTTGTCACGGGCAGATACAAAACATGAAGCAGGTCTACCAGGCTTCTTCGCTCAACATGGGATGGTGCATCAACTGCCATATCGGACAGTCGAATCCACCGTTCCGCGCCCGCTACGACTGCAGCTCGTGTCACTACTGATCTGATGAGCAAAGAGCCAGAAGCACCCGCCGCTGACACGGCGCCGGCCGGCGTCAAGCGACGCGAATTCCTCAAGGTTCTCGGCGTCAGTACCGCTGCGACCACGATGCTCGGCTGCGCGTCGGAGAAAGTCGAGAAGCTCATCCCGTACCTGGTTTCCCCCGACCAAACGGTCCCCGGCGTGTCGATTTACTATGCATCGACCTGCCGCGAGTGTGCCGTCGGTTGCGGCATCGTCGCCGAGACGCGCGACGGACGCACCATCAAGCTGGAGGGAAATCCCGAGCATCCTGTGAATCGCGGCGCGCTTTGCGCGCGCGGCCAGTCGGCGCTGCAGGGACTCTACAACCCCGACCGCTATCGCGGACCGATGGCGCGCAAGAATGGTCAGCTGCAGGCAGTGACGTGGGACGAGGCGCTGCAGATCTTCGCCCAGAAGCTCGGCGAGACGAGAAGCCGCGGCGCCGCCAACGCCGTCTTCATCAACCAGCACGAGTCCGGAAGCTTCCCTGGATTTCTGGACGCGTGGCTCGCCGGCTTCGGAATGCCCGCGCACCTGAGCTACGACGCCGAGGCCGATCACGCAGCGATTGCCGCCAACCGCCAGACGTACGGCGTCGCGTGGCCGCGCTTCGACTTCCGCGCCGCCAAGCTGATCGTCTCGATCGGCGGCGATTTTCTGGACAACTGGGGAGCGATGGTTCCCCAGCAGCTCGACTTCGCCGATGCGCGCGCCGACCACGACCGCGCGCCGCGTCTGATCTATGTTGGCCCCCGCCGCTCGCTCACCGGGCTCAACGCCGACCAGTGGATCGATTGTCGTCCCGGCAGCGAGATGGCGATCGTGCGCATGCTTCAGGGCCAGATGCCCATCGACGCGGCGGCGCAGGCGACTGGCGTCACGGCGCCGGTGCTCGACGCCTTCGCGCGCGAATTCACCGCTACTACGCCGAGCCTGGTGTTGGCCGGCAGCGGCGGTCCGGATGGGCTGGAGCTGGCGCTCGCCGCCAACGCGCTCAATCAGTCGCGCGGAAACATCGGCGTGACGGTGAAGCCGGCCGAGGGATATCTCGGATTCGATCGCATCGCTTCGCCCGCCGAGCTGCGCGCGCTGGCAGAGCGAATGAACGCGGGCAGCGTCTCGCTGTTGATGGTGCGAGGCGCCAACCCGGCGTTCACGCTGCCCCGGTCGGCCGGCTTTGCCGCGGCGATGGCAAAGGTTCCATTCAAGGTCAGCTTCTCGAGCTATCCCGACGAGACAACGCAGCTCGCCGACCTGATTCTGCCCGACCACCACTCGCTCGAGCAGTGGGGCGACGCCGAGCCGGTGCGCGGCACGATCTCATTGCAGCAGCCCGCGATGGATCCGGTGTTCGACACCCGAGCGACCTCCGACGTCCTCATCGCCGTCGCGAAAAAGGATCCCGGCGCGGCGTCCCGATATCCGCAGCCGGATTATCGGAGCTGGCTGATCTCGCGCTTTCCGGGCGGCGCGGCGGGACTCGCCGCTGCCCTGCCGCACGGAATCGTTTCTGGCACTCTCGGCGAGCCGACGACGGCGCGTGCGGTTCCGGCGGTTCGCGCGCCCGCGCCGGTCGAGCAGTCGAGCGGAAATCTGTATCTCGTTCTCTATACGCATCCATTCATCGGCGATGGTCGCGGCGCCAACAAGCCGTGGCTGCAGGAGATTCCTGATCCGGTCACCAAGGTCTGCTGGCAGACCGTCGCCGAGATGAATCCGGCCACGGCTGACAAGCTCGACCTGTCCAACGGCGATCTGGTGAGCGTGCAGACCGCCGCCGGAACCCTCACGCTGCCTGTTCTTCGCTATCCCGGGATTCAGCGCGACACTGTGGCGATCGCGACCGGAAGGGGACAGCCCCACGCCGGACGCTACGCCAAGGCCGGTTTCAATCCCCTCGAGATACTGCCGCTCGGCGAGGATCGCGCCGGCGGAGTCGCTTACGTCGCTACGAAAGCCAGCGTCACCAAGACAGGTGGATACGCGCAGATCGTGACCACCGAAGGATCGGCGAGGCAGCATGGCCGGGGCATTGGCCAGGCGATCGCGATTGCCGATTTGCGAGCGGGGCGGCCCGGTCACGACACCGGCGCCGCGCACGCGTCGGAGGTAGCGCAGAACGGCGGCCCCGAAGTTCCGAATGGCGAGCGGCCAACGGGCGGCGAGTCGCACGGCGAGGAGATGCCCGGCGATGCGCCCCACGGATTTCTGCCTGGACTTCGCTCGCCCGTCGCCAATGACGCGCAGGGCGAGCTCGGCGACCCGAATTCCAAGGACAAGGGGATGTACGACCCCAAGCATTGGAGCGGGATGGCCAAGCGACGCTGGGCGATGACCGTCGATCTCGCCCGCTGCACCGGTTGCGCGGCGTGCGTGAGCGCCTGCTACGCCGAGAACAACATCCCGACCGTCGGCGCTGACTGGCAGGTTCCGAAAGTCCTTCCCGACCACACTGGCTTCGGCGCCAACATTCTGCGCAGCCGCGAAATGGCCTGGATCCGCATCGAGCGCTACTTCGAGGGCGGCGAGGATGGCGGCGCGGATTTCGACACCCGTTTCGTGCCGATGATGTGTCAGCACTGCGGCAACGCGCCATGCGAGCCGGTGTGTCCGGTTTTCGCAACCTATCACTCGCCCGACGGGCTGAACGTGCAGGTCTACAACCGCTGCGTCGGCACCCGGTACTGTTCCAACAACTGTCCGTACAAGGTTCGCTACTTCAATTGGCTGGGCTACGGTGAGCCTGCGCGTCCGCACTACGCTTTCCCTGAGCCGCTCAACTGGCAGCTCAACCCCGACGTCACCGTCCGCGGGAAGGGAGTGATGGAGAAGTGCAGCTTTTGCGTTCAGAGAATCCGCGAGGCCGAGAATCGCGCCACGCTGGAGAAGCGGGCGCTCAAACCCGATGAGTTCACGACGGCGTGCGCCGCGTCGTGTCCGTCACGCGCGATCGTCTTCGGCGATGCCGCCGACGAGAACTGGACGGTCACTCAGCTCGCCAAGGATTCGAGGGCTTATCACGTCTTCGAGGAGCTGAACACCTACACTGCCGTCGTCTACCTGAAGAAAGTGACACACCCTGCTTCCGCCGGAGCGGCCTGAGATGGCGACCATCACCCGGCCGGTTCCGGCGCGCGACGAGCCTCGCCGCCCGAACATCGCCAAAGCCGACATCCAGCTGCCGGCGGTTCGCGACTACGAGCAGGTCGACCGCGAGATCGTCGGCACCCTTCACCCGACGGTCGCATGGTTCATCGGGCTCGGCGTCGCGATCTTCTTCCTGATAATCGGCATTTCGGCGTGGATGTATCAGATCTACAGCGGCCTCGGAGTGGCCGGCTACAATCCGCCGGTGATGTGGGGCGTGTACATCATCACCTTCGTCTTCTGGGTCGGTATTGGTCACGCCGGGACGCTGATCTCGGCGATTCTATACCTGTTCCGGGCCGGGTTCCGCACCACGATTTACAGATGCGCCGAGGCCATGACCGTCTTCGCCGTCATGACGGCGGGACTGTTCCCGATTCTGCACCTCGGCCGGCCGTGGAAATTCTTCTGGCTGATACCCTATCCGAACTGGCGCTACATCTGGCCCCAGTTCAAGAGTCCCCTGGTGTGGGACGTGTTCGCGATTCTCACGTACCTCACCGTGTCGAGCACGTTTCTATACATCGGCCTGATTCCCGACATCGCGGTTCTGCGCGATCGCGAGAACATCAGCCCGATCAGGAAACAGATCTACACCATGCTCTCGCTCGGGTGGCGGAACAGCGACAACGAGTGGCGGCACTTTGCGCGGGCTTACCTGTTCCTGGCTGCGTTCTCGACGCCGCTGGTTCTGTCGGTGCACTCGGTGGTGTCCTTCGACTTCGCCATGGCTCTGACGCCGGGATGGCACACGACGATCTTCCCTCCTTACTTCGTCGCCGGCGCCATCTTCTCCGGCATCGGGATGGTCTTCACCATCATCATTCCGCTCAGGAAGTGGTTCGGTCTCAAGCACTACGTCACCATCAACCACCTCGACGCCGCGGCGAAGCTCGCTCTGTTCACATCGCTGGTGGTCGGCTGCGCCTACATGAACGAGTGGTTCGTGGCGTGGTTCAGCGGCAACGAGTTCGAAAAAGCGTTTTTCGCCAACCGCATCTGGGGACAGTGGTGGTGGGCGTCGGCCATCCTCTATACCTGCAACATGGTGCTGCCGCTGTCGCTGTTCGTGCAGAAGCTGCGGCGCAATCCGGCGTGGCTGTTCATCCTTTCGTTCACCATCAACATCGGGATGTGGTTCGAGCGTTTCGTGATCGTCGTGCCTTCGCTCTCGCACGAGTTCGAGCCATGGCAGTGGACGAGCTACCGGCCGACCTGGGTGGACTACGCGATTCTCTGCGGCAGCTTCGGCTGGTTCTCGATGTGGTTCCTGCTGTTCATCAAGCAGCTGCCGGTGATCGCCATCTCGGAAGTGAAGGAGATCGTTCCACCAAAGGTGAGAACCGGGCATCCGCACGGGATCGATCCGTCGGGCCGCCATTTCGAGTACGAGGCTGACACGCCGGGAGAGTTCGCCTGATGCGCGGAGTTCTGGGCGCTTTCCGGGAGATCGATTCGGCGGTGAGCGGCATCGAGGCGCTGAAGGAAAAACGCGTCGGTGCGATTCGGGTCTTCACTCCCACTCCTCGACACGAGCTGGAGGCAGCCATCGAGCCTCCGCCGAGTCCGGTGCGGCGATACACGCTCATCGGCGGATTGTGTGGCGTGACCTTTGGCTACTGGATCGCGATCTGGGCGTCGGACTACTGGCCGCTGGTCGTCGGCGGCAAGGCGATCGCGACGTGGGTCCCATACACGATTTTCGGCTTCGAGGTCATGGTGCTGATCGGGGCGCTGTCGACGGTCGCCGGACTTTTCATCAGCTCGCGAATTCCTCGCCTGACGATGATGGTCGGCTACGACCCGCGCTTCAGCCACGGTGAGTACGGCGTGTGGGTCGAGTGTCCGCCCGACAAGGTGACGTCGGCCGAGTCGCTGTTGCGGGACCATGGAGCAGTGGAGGTCCGGCGTGAGCGCTAGAATGCGACCCCTCGCTCTCTTGCTGCCACTCCTGCTCACTGCCTGCGAGTGGTTCACCGACTTCAAGAGACAGCCGTCGATCTCGACGTGGGAACCGGTCAGTGACACGTTGACTCCGTCGCGCGGCAATCCCCAGATGTCGGTTCCGACCGGCGGTACGGCGATGGCGGGGTTCCAGGTGTCGTACGGTGCATTCCCGGCGACGATCGATTCGATGTCGGGGCTTCGCAATCCGACGCCGCCCACCGATTCATCCCTGGCCAACGGCAGAAAATATTTTCAGATCAACTGCGCGGTTTGTCACGGTGAGAGAGCGATGGGTGACGGCCCGGCAACCAGGTACGGCATGCCCGGAATGAATCTCACCGCGGATGTCACCAAGGCGCGGACCGACGGCTACATCTTCGGCATGATTCGAAACGGTCGGGGATTGATGCCGCCCTACAACCGCATCGAGGAAACGGACCGCTGGGATGTCGTGAACTACCTGCGCGCGCTGCAAGGCGTAAACGGCAAGACCGTGGTCGTGGGTCCACTCGCTCCGCCGGGAGTGACGGGTGACAAGGTGCCGGGCGCGACGCCGATGGGGCCGACCCAGCCGGCACCGTTCACCAGCCCGCGCACCCTGCTGCCCGCCGCCGCTGCACAGGCGCAGCCAGGCGCGGCGCAGCAACAAGGCCTTGCTCCCACGACAGTAGCAAAGCCGGCGGACACCACGCGTCGACGCGCCGATTCCGCCAAGGTCAGGTCGGACAGCACCCGCTCGAGAACCCCGAGATGAGCTCGCATCACGACGCACACGCATTGAGCCGCGACGAAGTGCTTGTCGGCATCGATCGCCCGACGCCGCGCATTCTATCCACGATCGCCCTGGTCCTGGCTGTCATTGGCCTGATCATCTTCGTCGTCGGGCTTTTCGTTCAACCCGACCGCGTCTGGCAGGCTCTGCTCGTCAACTGGCTCTACTTCACGTCGATCTCCTCGGCAGCGGTGATGTTCGTCGCCGCGCAGCGAATCACCACGGCGCGCTGGTCGAGACCGATCGTCCGGTTCCTCGAGGGTTACGTCGCGTTCCTTCCCGTCGCCTTCGTTCTGCTCATCCTCATGATCTTCGTCGGCAGACACCACATCTTCTGGTGGGCGAATACGCCGTCCGAGATTCCGGAGAAGCGCATCTGGCTCGATCCGCCGTTCTTCCTGTCTCGCGTGACGATCGTTTTCACGATCATCGCCGGGCTGAGCATCTGGTACATCTACACCTCGGTGCGGCTGGACGTGGGAATTCTGCCCGAAGCCGGAGCAAGCTGGGCGCGCGGACTCCGCGAACGGATGCGCCGCGGGTTCCGCGACGAGCGGCGCGAGCTCCACTCCACGCATTCTCAGCAGGGTTACATGGCTGTAGCCCTCGCTTTCGCTTTCGCCTTCGGCTGGATCCTGCTGTCGTGGGATCTATCGATGTCGCTCGATCCGCATTTCCAGAGCACCATGTACGGGTGGTGGTTCTTCATGGGCGCGTGGGTGGCTGCGATCGCCAGCTGGACGCTGATCGTAATGGCGTGGCGTCGCTATCTCGCCCGATACGATCTGATTCAGGAAAAACATTTCCACGACCTGGGCAAGCTGTGTTTCGCTTTTACGGCGTTCTGGGGATACCTCACCTTCGGCCAGTACCTCGTGATCTGGTACGGCAACATGGGTGAAGAGACGCACTGGATGCGCCTGCGGCTGATCGGTGGCTGGCTCGTGCCGACCGTCACCGGTGTCGTGCTCATGTTCGGATTTCCTTTCTTCGGCCTGCTGTCACGCGCGGCGAAGGTATTTCTACCGACGATGTTCTTCTTTGCCGCTTCGACCGTTGTCGGACTCTGGATTCACCGCTACATCGAGGTGTATCCGTCGATTTACGGGCAGGTCGCCCGCATGCCTTTCAGCATCTGGGAAATCGGCGTCACCGCGGGCGTGCTCGGTATCTGGGGATTCTGCTATCTTGCTTTCATGGATGCATTTCCCCGCATGCGCATACTGCTGATGACGTCGCCCTATCGCGACGAGGTTCAGGTGCCGGTCGATCCGCGCACGATGGAACCGCTGCCCGCGCACGAATAGGGTAGCTCCTATCTTTTCGCGGCACCCAAACGCTCGCCATTCTGCCGGCCCCCGCTCCCGCGCGGGAGACGTGACCAATTCTTTCGATCGTTTTCGCGGCACGTTGTGAGAGAGCAGTCCGGCGCGGAAAGGATCATCGAAGTACTCACCGGCGCCGGTGTAAAATACGTATTCGGGCTTCCTGGAACGCAGACGCTCGCGCTATTCGAAGCGCTGCGAAAGAGCCCGCTGCAGACGATACTCACGACCAGCGAGCTCACCGCCGGATTCATGGCTGGCGGATTGGCGCGGGTCACCGGAAAACCCGGCGTCATCGTGACGATTCCGGGGCCGGGGTTCATGTGGGCGCTTCCCGGCGTAGCCGAGGCACTCCTCGATTCGGTGCCGTTGGTCCATATCTCCGGGTCACCGATCGACGAGCCGGTCGGGCGGACGGCGAGACAACAGGAGCTCCTGCAAGCGGCAATCGCCGCGCCCTTGGTGAAGGCCGTGGTCGACGCTGGCCAATACGCCGATCCCGGTGAGGCGACCCGGGAGGCTCTTCGCCTTTCCCGCACGGGCGAGCCTGGGCCCGTGCTACTGCACGTTTCCTCGGCGACCATGGCCAACGCGTTCGAGCAATCGGATCGCCGGCCAACTCCTCCGACGCAGACGGCAGGACGGTCGGCCTTTACCGAAGTAATCGCCAGGCTGCGATCGGCGCGACGCCCAATATTCATTTTCGGCCAGGGCGCGAACCCGCATTCGAGAGTTGTTCGAAGGATCGTCGAGCGCGTAAACGCGCCGCTCCTCGTCACGCCATCTGCCCGCGGGCTGCTGCCGGAAACCCACCCCCTTAGTTTCCCGTTCGGGGCGTTCGTCGCCGACATGCGAGCCCTCAACGATCTGATCGATTCGAGTGACCTGGTTCTGGCCGCGGGCTGCAAGCTGGGCAATGGCAGCACCGGCGGATTCGAGCTGAGACTGCCGGCTGATCGGTTCATTCACATCGACGCCAGTCGCGAAGTCGTAGGCTCCAACTATCCGGCATCCATCGAGATTGTCGCGGATATCGGCGATCTCCTCGCCGAGCTCGCTAGTTCGGATCTGCGTCCCTCCAGCTGGACTTCCGTCGAGCTCGAGAGCTGGAGAGCGCGGATCGCCGCGGACTACTCGAGCGCGCGCGAGCCATTGATTGCTGGTACGTCGAGCGGGACTGCCTCCGAGTTTTTCAACGCGCTCGGTCGCGGCCTTCCGGACGACGCGATCCTGGTGCTCGATTCGGGATTGCATCAGGTCCTCGCCCGCCGCTATTACAAGGTCCTCTGCCCAAACGGACTCATTATTCCGACGGATCTGCAAAGCATGGGGTTCGCCATTCCGACTGCGATCGGCGCGCGGCTCGGGGCGCCGGCAAGATCAGTCGTAGCGCTACTCGGGGATGGCGGATTTGCGATGACCGGTCTGGAGCTCCTGACGGCGGTTCGCGAAAAAATTGCTTTGGTCGTCATCGTGTTCGTCGACGACTCGCTCGGCCAGATACGAATGCAGCAGCTCGCGAATTATGGGGCCACGCATGGCGTCGCGCTGCAGAATCCGGATCTGCAAGCTCTCGCCGCATCGATCGGTGTTCGCTACGAGCGAGCCGGCGACGACATCGAAACCGTCATCCGTAACGCGGTTGGCCGCCAGGAAGTCACGCTCGTCGAGGTGGCCGTCGGCGATACGCTGAAGATCCGCGGCCACGCCGCACTGGTCCGCACCGGTGAGGCAACGAAGCGCCTGATCAGGCCGCGACTCTTTCGGATACTGAGGGCGATGTTGCGGCAACGTCGGTAACGTCCGGTGCGTTGTCTCGTTTGGGCCCTGTCACCTATATTTCGCGATCGAGGGGCGTTAGCTCAGCTGGGAGAGCGCCTGGTTTGCAACCAGGAGGTCGCAGGTTCGATCCCTGTACGCTCCATAGATTTACGATTTGCCGGGGTCAGTTTGGAGGTCAGTTTCACCCAGGGGCCCGGTCGAGACCTTCCTCGGGTGGGACATTACTGCCAGCAGCAGCACCAGAGTCAAGGTCTCGCTGCGTTGCCCAAATTCGATTGGACTGGGGTGGGGCTGCCCACGCCGCCATGGTACCCCTCTGGACGTACCAGCCCCCCTTATGGACGGCGCACGATTCTCCAGCTAGGCACTAAGAAGGGCGTACACGCTGATCTCTCCCTTGCCGCCAACGAAGACGCGCCCTCCTCCCACAGTCGGAATTGCGAAGCGGGTCGCGAGCCCAGCGCGGTCGCGACGCGGGTTCATCTCGGAATGGTAGAGTTCATGTTGCACATTCAGCGCATCATAGGCGTGAAGCACCGCGGGTTTGTCGGGACCGTTCCAAGTCCGGGTTTCGATGGCCCAGACGATTGCGTCGCGCATGCCATTGGCGGAGACGACCGGGGTCGCTCCTGGATCGGTTCCAGTGGTGGCTCCTACGGTCGGATTCAACGCCACTCGTCCATCAGCGACCTTGTAGGCCTTGAGCGGCGCGTTACTACCCCAGATGTAGAGTGTGTGGTTCCAATAGGCTGAGGCACCGTAGCCGCCGTCGGATGTCTGCAGAGTTTGGCGTGCATGCGGGTTCTTTCCGGCGCGAAATCGTCCCATGTTGTCGCGGTCGACCAGGTACGACATGCCTGCCTTCCCTGTGACGAACAACAGGTGCTGGTCAGAGCCTTGGTCGTCGGGTAAGAGGATTGGCCCGCTCGACCCAAGGTCGGCGTCGGCGCTCGAGAGCGCCGCTTGGTCAGAGGGAGTGAAATAGTCGCGAACCACAAGACCGTTGCCGGTAAGCGCCAACTTGAGGATGGTGTTCCCGTATGCAGGAGCATTGAGCGCAGCGCTGAATGTGCCGTTGCCGGTTACCGCATATACGTTTCCGGACGCATCCGCAGCCAGTCCGGCGTCGCCCTGCCAAATCCCCGCTTCGTCTCCGTTGGGCGACGTGTTGAGGACTCCAAGCTGCTTTAACGTGCCTGCATCGTAGGCCATTATCCATCCGTGATATGGCCCGACGTCGCATGAGGAAGCCCATGCCAGGTAGATCACGCCGCGAACAAGGAGGAGCGCGGCGCGGGGGTTCTCGCGGAGCGGGTCGAATTCGACTTTGCCCATGCGCGTCCCGGAGCCAGTTCCGGGAACACTCGCGCGGATCTCGACTGCGGGACGCCGGTCCTTGCCCGTCAGAAGATCCAGGGTGTGCAACCGTTGAACGTATCGAAGCGACCCGTTCACCGCACGCTCCTTTGTTCGCGCAAGAACGTAGATCGCGGCCGTGGCGAGATCTACCACCGGTGTCGCAGTGATGCTTAGGCTCGGTCTTATGAAAGGGCATTGAACATCGCGCCACGATAGTGGTGTTATGTTGGCTGCCGAATCGACGAACGTCGTGCGCCAGAGGGGCCGCGCCTCTCGAGCGGTCGCGTCGAGGGCGTAGACGCTTCCAGCCTCCGTCG
Organism: Gemmatimonadaceae bacterium; assembly: GCA_036488915.1. Classification (GTDB taxonomy): domain Bacteria; phylum Gemmatimonadota; class Gemmatimonadetes; order Gemmatimonadales; family Gemmatimonadaceae; genus UBA4720. The sequence goes on from DASXGU010000134.1 coordinate 32,538, forward strand.
CAACAATAAGTAAGTCACGTGATATTCCCGTGCGAACAGCGACATGTGGTAGGTACAAAGGCTGTGCGAAAACGTCGCCGTCTACGTGAAAGGTAGCGATTTTGCCGAAGGTCGATGGGTTGACGTTCTGCGGGGTTAAAGTGGTCTCACTCAGGATGGCGCTGGTACGTTGTGGTCCGTACTGCGCGGTGACGACCTGTGCAGAAGTTGGTGTCCCCCATGCGCACTGCGCGGCCAAGAAATAGCGAACTGCTCGGCATCGATCAAATTGCATCGCGATGATGCGTGTCATCGGCCGAGAAAACCGTTGAAGAAGCTAAGCACAGCGTCAGGCATTGGACCTCGACCTTGGTGGGGAATCAACGTATCCGCCACATTTGTAAACCCCCGCGCGTGGGCGACACTTTCCAGTTGAGGCCACTGATCGTATAACGGCTGTCCCCGGACCCATGTGACGTCGTCGACACCATGAAACCCACGGACGGGAATATTGGCCAGCGACCGAGCCACACGGCCGTTTGCTGACACGCATCTCCCCTGGAAATTTGGCGTGGAAACCGCAAGGGCGCGAATTCGCTCTGGATGTCCGAATAGCTGAGCCAGAACCACATGACCACCGGCCTCCCAACCGGTGATGAAAATTCTGTTATCGCCGTTGTATTCCCGGTGCACGTCTCGCAGAACGGCCGTCATTCCTTGATCGTCGAATCGGCAACTGCCAACGCTATCGGCAAACGTCCAAACCGCTGGGGCATAATCAAAATCTGTCCTGTGCTGCTTGGCGGGGCCGCCACCCGAAAGCACGAGCGGCACGACAATGATGAACGGCCGTGATCCGCGCGCCGAGGCAAACTCGCGCGCGGTCTCATGGAATTCGCGATATGCATCTGTTATTACTATGACTACCGGCCACCGTTTTTCGCGCGTCCATCCCTGTGGCAACGAGACGAGGTAGTGAATGGGGTGCGTAGTCGCAGTTCGCTCCTCAACCAAAGCGTCCTTCAACTGCGCTCGGGGTGACTGACCTGCGCCTATGGGGAGTGTGACAATGCTCGGCATTCCGAACATCACCAACAGCGTGATCGGGTGGCGCATAGCGGATCTATTGTGAGTAGGGGTGCGTGTCGGACCATCCCAAGAGTGGCGACGGCATTCCTGGAATGGCTCGACACCGACAAGACTGCTGGCTCAATCTTCTTCGCATAACAGCGTAGTCAGCCCGTGCAGCTCATTCCGCACTCGGGCATTCAGTAGTGCGATCCAGATCAGGACGGCGATCACTCCAAAGAGCGGTAGCCAACCTGTGAAGATGACGACCGCGGCGAAGGGCTCGTGTTGATGGATTCTGATCCCGCCGATCCACCACTGCAGAAAGAATCCAAGCTCGGTCAGAACCAGGAGCAGAATAAGTCGAGCCATTCTCAGCTCGCGACGAACTCGATTCATTGAGAGCCCGACGAAAATGTGCGTGGGTTTTGAGCTGATATCGATGGGGATCTGGCTCGATTCCAGCTCGAGGATCGCGACCATGATCACGACGGCGAGCAGGATCGCGGCAAACACTAGGTCCTGGATCCGCGCCTCGTGAAGAAGAGCACCCGAAACGGCGAGCAGAGCCACACCACTCACGATGCCGAGCTTGACCTTGGTTGCCCGGATCCGGCGATGTTCTCGCCTTACTGCGCTCGTGATATCATCTCGGGCCTCCGCCGGATCGAGGTCGGCCCCGTCAGGAGAGCTCCAACTCTCGCGCCAGACCTGCCAGTCCTTCAGAACAGTATTCATCCGAAGTCGTCTCCGTCGCCCAGCATTGCTCGAAGTGCGGTTCGCGCACGACTCAGTCTCACGCCGATATTGTTCTCGGTAGCTCCTTGCACCTCGGCTATCTCTCTTTGGGACAGGCCCTCGAGGTACAGAAGAACAGCCTCGCGTTGCGCATGAGGTAGACGGCGCACTGCGGTGAGAAGTCGCTCTCGCCTGAGTGCGCGGGAAGCCTCCTCCGCCGGATCGGCACGCGGATCAGCGAATAATGAAACCTCTTCCAGGGAGAGGTGCCGTCGCCGACGTGTCGCGAATGTGACTCCGCGATTATGTGCGATTCGGAAAATAAAGGTCCGCTCCGAGCACTCATTCCGGAAGCCGGGTAGCGCCCGCCAGATGCCAAGAAGCATTTCCTGAAACAGGTCCTCGCGATCATCGCCGTCGTCAGCATAGGCCGCGCACATTCGACGCACTGCCATTCCGTACGCGACAACAATTTCGTCGAAAGAGCGAACGGTCTCCATTTATCTGGAGATAGTATCAGCATTCAGGCAATTCCTTACAACATTTCACGGAGCCGCAAGGATGTGAAAACGGTGTTCAAAGTACTGCGGTGCTTCCCCTGTAAGGTTTGTTTTGATCGCGGTACTAAGCCATGGACATCACCTGGATGATCCGTGAAGAGCATCGCCGGCCTATTTGGTTTCGGTTTCGTTCTCGTATTTAGCGCAGAAGCTCAGACGGCACCGGATTCCGGTTCGACTGCCGTTCGACCGGCGCTGAAGGTCGCGCGTTTCGAATCTCGCGTTCCCTTCGACGGCCGCATCACGGACGCGCTCTGGTCCGCAGCTGATTCGATTAGCGACTTCCGCCAACGGGAGCCCATCGAGGGTCGCTTGCCTACTGAGCGAACCGTCGTGAAGGTAGCCCGCGATCGGGACGCGCTTTATGTGGCGGTTCGCGCGTTCGATTCCTTTCCGTCCGGGCTCTGTGCTGGCCAGCTCCGTCGCGACGCTGATCTCACTTCCGATGATAATGTGACCGTGCTGATCGACAGTTATCAGGATCGGCGCAGCGCATTTCTGTTTCAAACCAATCCCAACGGCGCGATGTGGGACGCGCAGCTAGCCGGTGTGAACGATCTCAATTCCGACTGGAACGGGATCTGGGATGTAGTAACGACGCGGGATTCGCTGGGCTGGACGGCGGAATTCCGAATCCCGTTCAGCACGCTCCGATTCGCTTCTACCAATTCGGGCGTATTTGGCTTTAACGTAAGACGGTTTATCTGTAGAAAAAACGAAGAAATACTCTGGCGGGGATGGCTCCGCACCGAAGGGTTGCATCAGCTTCTTGCCGAGGGAGATCTGACCGAACTCGGAGTATTGGAGCGGAGCCGCGATCTGGAGATAAAACCGTACGCGCTCTTGCGTGGTGTCGAGCCTCAATTTGGAAATGACGGTCGAAAAATTGGCGCCGGTTCTATCAGTGGCAAATTCGGGCTAGATGCCAAGGCCGCGATCGCGTCAACACTGACAGCGGATCTCACGATCGACACTGATTTCGCACAGGCGGAGGTGGACCAACAAGTAGTCAATCTGACCCGGTTTCCGACTTTCTTTCCGGAAAAGCGGGACTTCTTTCTGGAGTCGAGCGGAGTCTTCGACTTTGGAACGCTCGGTCAAACCCAGACGTTCTACTCCCGCCGGATTGGACTCGTCAATGGCGTTCCGGTTCCAATACTGGCCGGCGCCCGAATGACCGGACGCGCGGGTCCATGGACGCTGGGTACGCTGGACGCGCGGACAGGAGGTAGCGACAACGCGAACGACGCCGTAGTTCGATTGAAGCACGACTTTCTCGATCGTGGCTATCTGGGCGGTGTCGCTACGTTTCGCTCCGGGCCCGGAGTACGTTCGAGCGAGGAGGACATCGGCCTCGATGCAAACCTGCCACTCGTAATAGGTGCCCAGAACTTGATTCCGTCGGGATGGATCGATCAAAACCGAAGCATCGAGCAGGGGAAGTCGACACGCGCCTGGCAGCTTCAGGCGGATTATCCCAACGATCGATTCGACAGCTTTGCTTCACTCTCCCGGATCGATTCCGGGTTTCAGCCCGCGCTGGGATTCGTCCGGAGAGCGGGAATTTGGGAGACGCAAGGGCAGGCCTATTACACCCCGCGGCCGGGTATTCTGGGAATTCGGCAACTCCAACTGGCCCCCGTCATTCCGAATTGGGACATCATCGCCGGCCACGACGGATCGGTTTCCAATCCAAAAACGTGGCAAACGGCGTCGATGGCGTGGCAACCCTTTGGCGCCACCTTTAACACTGGTGATCAGCTGAGCATCAGCATTCAGCGGAAGATGGACGCGCCGCCAGAAGCGTTTCCCGTTTTTCGCTCGTTTACGCTGCGGTCTGGCAGATACTGGTGGACTCGCGGCGAGCTCGGGTACGTCAGCTCGTTCAGCCGACCGACTACCGTCGCCTTTTTTGTCAACTCCGGGACTTTCTATAGCGGCCGGAGCACAGACATGGAGCTGAGTGGAGTGTGGAGGGGAGGGGGTCACGTGATTCTCGGGGGCGAAACGACTCGTAGCGCCGTCTCACTTCCGGGTGAGAAGTTCACGGTTATCGAGGCGCACGCACGACTGGAGTACTCATTCACGACACGAACCGGCCTCATGGTTTTCAGCCAATTCGACAACGAGGCTCGGCGAGCCGATTTCAACATCCGCTACCACTGGATCCCTCGAATTGGCGCCGACGTTTACGTCGTGTGGAATTCCGGGTACACGACTGACCCCGGGTCGCAGTGGCGTTTCCCTTCAGCGCGGGCCCTGGATAAGCCGCTAAATGGGGCGCTCGTGATCAAAACTGTATGGCGAGGCGTTTTCTGAGAAGCTATTCGCGCCCGGGTTTCCCAGTGAGTTCTCGTCCCCGGCCATTGGAGTGCTCCCTTTTGGGCTACACCGCGACCCTCGACCAGTACTTGAGCGACGCGGGGAAGCGTCTTGGCAATGCCAGTCGGTAATCGTCAACTGGCTACTGGGGCTGACAAACTCGCATTCGGTTCAGTAGCAGTTATGGCAACGCATGGAGCATTTATGGTTGCGGATTGGTGCGCAACTTGTAGCCTCGCAGGACGAGCGAGTCGCCACGCAGATCGAGATCGACGACGAGAGTCTCGGACGGGCAGCAGTTTGGATCTCGCCCGCCGTAAAAACCTGCCTCACCGCGCAGAGACTGCGGCTCGATGCGGACGCCGTGCTTGATTCGGCCGGCATAACCGCGAGGCAACTGGTTCATCCACTTTTGCAAAACAGGGAACCACTCACCATTGGCGTGCCGGTGAAGAAAATCCTGACTGCACCCGCCGGTACCATTCACGCAACTCATCACGCTCAACAGCGTCGTGCCCGAGGTCGTGGTAGCCACCTCCGGAGTGATTGAACGCCACATCCCGTAAGGGCCGGTGTCGTAACGCGCGTGCCATATCGCGCGAACCCGCTGCTGTGGGGCTGCATCTAACAGGACGACTTCCTCCTCGGTTGTGGTGTCGCGCTCGCGAGGACTGGCAGTTGGGTTCTCGGTGCTGAAGACTGATGTCCATTGATAGCGGGCGACGGTCCAGCGGTGTTGAGCGTTACTGGACAGATGCTCATACGCGCTGACAGCGCAGCGCGTGACGAACAGGACCCCACCGTGCGGTCCTTGCAAACGGTCGTTGGGCGGCTTGACAGGCAATGTGAGGCATTCCTGCCTCGCGTCCGCGTTGGAAACGCTCGGCTGAGCGATCAATAGGCCGGTTGCGGGGAATATGCCATAGCGACCGTCGCTCGGCGATGACACAGCCTGCGCGACTGCGCGGGCTTCCGGGAGGATCGCGAGCGCGACCACGAGACAGACGTGAAATCCCGTCATCTCGCTCGCGGTGCGGCGTCGAGCCTTCCGGGGGTCTTCCCAGGTCCTCGTCGTGGAAGCAGTGGCAGATCGATATACTCGCTGTAGACCAGTGCGCAGATATGCACCATCCCTCCCGGCGTGACTTCCTCCGCGACGATGTACGATGTGTCTTTGCGCGAACGTTTCTGCTACGGTACCCTAAACTCGGCTCAACTGTGAATAGTTCGAATGCCTTTTGGTGTCAACCCGATAGCGATATCGTGTCACCGCCAGATTTGTTCTGCCTTCGTCGTTCTGTCGTGGGGGCAAGAGCGGGCTCGAATCAAGATAGCGAGCGGAGACCCCCAAAGACGGGGCTGCGCGATCTAGCGTTCCTCTCTTCCGAGACGAAACCGCTGGACAAATGAGACGGGCGCGGCAAGGAGCGTTAATGAAGCCCGGATAGCGGTCTGAAGTTTCGCCTCAGTTGGCAAGCTCGGAACCATCGGGCGGCGCCGAAGATCTGAAGCAGATGGGGATGCGCGCAACTTCGGCGCGCGTACGCTCCACTCGCAGTCTGTTTTTGTTTTTGTTGGTTGGGCCGGGCTGATGAATCGAGGTCCCGGCCTCAGAACATCGGAAGATCGTCGAAGCTGACGATGGAATCACCCTCACCCTGCAGCGGTGCATGATCGAGGGCGCTCTCCGCGCGGTGCACGAGCTCGGCGACATTGACGTTCGACTGCGCCAGATCCTCGACCGCCGAGTAGCCAGCTCTCAGTCGCACCTGACCGGAGATGGTCCTGTTCTCCGACGCGCGATCGAGCTCGCGCTGTAGCCTGGCGACCAGCAGGCGCGCGCCCGCGGCGTCGGTGTCTGGAGCGAGGATCGCCAGTCTCGACTCTCCAACGAGTCCGACGACGTCGGATTGCCGGCTCTGTTCGCGGAACACGTGCGCGACGTCGGCGAACCCGATGGCGCTTTCTTTCCATAGCATGCTGGACCCGATCTCACGATCGTGAACCTGCGGTGCGAAGGCGACGCAGGCGAAGGGCTCGTGCCTTCTCAGTGCGCGCGCGCCCAGCTTGCCCGCCAGCTGCCGCAGTCCGAACGACGTGTACAGGCCCGTCGTCGAGTCGACGAAGTCCTGGGCCTTCGCGAACGCGAGCTCGCCACGGGCGCGGAGGAAGGTCTGGAGCTTGACGAAAACCGGCTCGAAGTCCACGGGATGGCTGCAGTACTCCCACGCTCCGGCGGAAAAAGCGGTGAGACGCGCGCGCGGATTGGCGGGAGTTGGCGAAGTCACGATCACCGGCACCGAGTGATCGTATTGCGCGCCGTCCCGGATTCGCTGGCAAACCTCGACCGCGCTGACATCGATCAGCGACTCGTCGAGAACCAGGAGATCATGATTGGAGAGGCGGGCGAGCTCGAGTGTTTGCGCGCCGGAGCGAGTGTGCGCGGCGACGTAGCCGTGCTGCTGAAAAACGCTCTCCAACGCCCTGCTCATCCAGTCATCGCTGCACGCAATCAGTGCCAGCGGGGGGCGATCAAGTGACACTTGCATCGAGCCTCCTCTTCGGTAGCCCGACTGGCATGGCGCTGTGGGCGCTTTAGCCTCGTAGCTTTGCGTCGCCATCTTTCGATGGGTTTGCCGGTTTTCGGAGGTGCTTACCAGGGCGCGTTTAAGGCGCGCTCGGGTGAGCAGGGGTCTATTTTGAGACGACCCAACCCGGGCGGGGTTACCCCAAGAGCGTCAAAATCGGCCCGGGTATCGCCCGGTGATTGTGGAGCTAAGTTGTGTAGTGGGAAAGGGTTAGCGCAGGATCGGCAGCCCGAGGACAAACGAGAAGCGTGTCCCCTCACTGCCGCTGTCGACCTGAAGAGAGCTGCCCATAGCCTCGACCAGGGTGCGCACGATCGCCAGGCCAAGTCCGGCGCTGGAGAAGCGAAGCTTGACGCCCTCCGGCGGGAAGCCGTAGCAGAGCCGCTCCAGCACTTCGTCCGGGATGCCCGGCCCGGTGTCTTCGACCCAGAATTCGGCGTGCTCGCCGGAGATTTCGGTGCAGCCCATCGCGACCGAGCCCGCGTCGGTGTAACGCAACGCGTTCGAGGCCAGATTGAGCAGCGCCTGCTGAATCGCGGACTGGTGTCCGAGTCGCGCATCGCTCTCCGGAAACTCGACGCCGAGCGGAATTCCTTTCTCTTCGCACATTGGCTGCACGATCGCGCTCACCGCATGCATGGTCTCGCTGATCGAGAACGGCATCGGCTGCCCCTGCACCACTCCGTCGCCGCGCGCTGCAGCTATCAGGTTCGACACCGTGGTGCTGAGACCGAATGCCGCGCCGTAGATCAAGCCGAGCTGTCGTTCCCTGATTGGATTCGGTGTGTGCCGCTCGGTGCGACGAAGCGCGTCCACCAGCAGAAGTATCGAGCCCAGCGGCGACCGGATGTCGTGAGCAATCGCGACCACCGCGTCCGCGCAGTCGGCCCCTGTCAGGCGGGCGATGAACTTCCCCCGGTCGGTCAGTCTCCACGCCTCTTCGGCTTCGTCGAGCTTGAGAAGAGTGCGCACCACTTCGTTGGCGTTCAGATCCTCAGTCGTCTCCAGCTCGGCGAGAAATTTCGACTTTAGAGTCGAGACGTATTCACGCGCGATGACGGGCGGCATGGGCGGAGCTTCGGTGCCCTTGTTGCGGAGACTTGCGACGAGCCAGGCGATGACCTCGTTGATTCGCTCCCGCACTGCAAGCTGAGTTTGCTTTGTGCCGTGCGCGATGCTGGCAGATGTCTTGTCGCCGGCGCGCTCTAGAGCGCGCAGAAGTGATGTCGCAGTCGTGGTGCACACAGCTGGTGGCCGGCCGGCTCCGCTGTCTCTTGATTGTCCGCCAGTCGACTGAGCAGGCGAATAGGGAACAAAGTCAGTGAAATTGTCCGGGGACGACGCCGATTTCATTATAGCCGGGTCCATTTGCGCCATGCGCTCTCCGTCACCCGATGACATCTCGCGGACGCTCATATTGGGCATGGTAAACCCTAACGTCAATAGCGGCCTACACGTAAAGCTCAGCCGTTACGCGTTAGGTCGTTTGTTTGGCGATGGTGAACTTCAGTTTGTACAACGATTCTCGCGTCCGACTCAGGAGGGTGGGAGTTCCTCGAACGACATCACCCGCTCTCCATCACCACCCGACGGAATGCGCGCTAGCGCACTTTCGGCGCGGTGTACGAGCTCGGTAAGGTCGATGTCTGCGGTCGCAAGGTCGGGCACAGCCGAGTAGCCGGCCCGCAAACGGAAGGACCCGCCGAACGTGGAGCTCTTGGCGGCGGCATCCAGCTGACGCTGGAGTCTCGCGACGAGCAGTCTCGCGCCGGCGGCATCGGTGTCGGGCGCAAGAATAGAAAGCTGGGACTCGCCGGTTTTTGCGACGATGTCCGACCGCCGTGCCTGATCGCGGACGAGATGCGCAACTTCGGCGAAGGATCCATCGTCGCTCTTCTTGCCGGCGCCGCCTTCGGTCGACTCAGGAGAAAACGCCAGACACGCGAACGCCTCGTGCTTCCTCACCGCACGGGCCTCGAGCTGCTCGGCGAGATGATGAAGTCCGAATGTCGTGTAGAGTCCGCTCGACGGATCCATCAGTGCTTTCGCCTGCGATGCCTCGAGCTCCTGCCGGGCGCGGAGGAATGTGCCGAGCTTGAGGAAAAGTCCCTCGACGTCGAGCGGCAGATGGCAGTACTCCCAGGCTCCCGCAGCGTACGCGGCGGTGCGCCCAGGCATTGTGGAGTGCGACGACGACACGATCACAATCGGTGTCGCGTGGTCGAAGAGCGGGTCGTCGCGCAGAGCGACGCATACTTCGACTCCATTGAGCTCGTCGAGCCGCTCATCCAGCATCATGACATCGATGCCACCGCGGCGCGCAAGCTTGAGCGCCTGCTTACCCGAGCCGGTTCGGGTGACCTTGTAGCCTTTTTCCGTAAAGACACTCTCCAGCGAGCGACACAGCCATTCGTCACTAACTCCGATCAGCGCTGCCATCGCCCGCGGTCTCGTACCGGTCATGAGGCTGCCATGGGAAGTGAGATTCCAGGATGATGGTGCGAGTTGGCGCCGGCCGGCGCGTGTCGTGCCACGATCGGCGCCCGGACGCCTGACCGCGCTTTCTCGACGTACCAGCCCAGCGCCTCGGTAAGTCCGTCGGCGACATCGTGGGTCGGCGAGTACGAAAGCATGCGACGAGCTTTCTCGATCGAAGCCCCGGAGAAGCGGATGTCGCCGGGGCGGAATGGATCGTACTGCGGCGTGGCGGCGGCAAATCGCGGGTCGCGTTCGGCGAGGCGGTCGCGCATCATTTCGAATAGCTGGTTCAAGCTCACAGACGACGCGCAAGCGACATTGTACGTATTTCCGGTCGCGCTCTCACTCTCGATGGTCGCGGCCAGCAGATTCGCCTGTATCACGTTGGCGATATAGCAGAAATCCCTGGTGGTGTCGCCGTCACCGAAAATCCGGCAGCGCTCGCCACGCAGCAGACTGGCTATCCAGCGGGGAATGACCGCGGCGTAGGCACCCGCTGGATCCTGTCGGCGGCCGAAGACGTTGAAGTAGCGCAGGCCGATCGACTGGAGGCCGTAGCTCATTTGGAAGGCGAGGGCGTAGGTCTCGTTGGTGCTCTTACTCGCCGCATAAGGCGAGAGCGGACGGCCCGTTGCCGTCTCGACCTGGGGGTAATCAGGAGTGTCCCCGTAAACCGCCGAAGACGACGCGTAGACGAATCGCTTGATGCCTGCATCCTTGGATGCCACCAGCATGTTTACGAAGCCATCGACGTTGACGGCGTTGGTGCGAAGCGGGTCATCCATCGACCAGGGCACCGACCCCAGGGCAGCGTGGTGGAGAACGTAGTCCGCACCTTCGCAGGCCAGTCGGCAGGTCTCGAGATCCCGAATGTCCCCTTCAACCATCCGAAAGCGCGCCGACGCTTCGTACCCCGCCAGAACGTCATCGAGATTGGCGTGGTGGCCCGTCGAGAAGTTGTCCACACCGACAACTGTTTGCCCGAGAGCAAGCAGCTCCTGCAGTAGATTGGAGCCGATGAAACCCGCTACGCCGGTGACGACCCACGACCTCGGCGCGGACAATAGCTGCTCTCGAACCCGAAGATACGGTGCGGAGATCACGAGGTCCCAGTGGAAGAGTACCCGCCGGCCCAATCAGAGCGGCCGTGCGCGGGAGCACGACGACCCGATCATACGCGCCGCACCTGCGCGGCATTCACAGCGACGCGACAAAGCATCTTCCATTCCCCGCGTGCCATCGGGAACGCTTTGTGTAAAGCGTGAATTATCAGTCTTTTAGCGCGGCGGCGAATCGTCTGTTCACTAAATTCCTGGATGCCTTGTCGCAATGTCGCGCCATTCCTGTGGTGATCGGACTACAACGCCGTGAGGCGATTGGCGAAAAGTTTTTTCCCCGCCGTCTGGGAGGTGTTTATCCGGACTTCCAATTGAGACACTCAATTGCTACTATAGCTGCCGATGCTCGACAGGCTGCTTAGTTGGGCGGCCCGTCGCGTCAAGGCGGTCGCCGGTTGGCTACTCTTTAAGTTGGGTCTCTTTCGACGACTCCGTCGGGATGAGGCTGTCATTGTGCTGTTTCATCGCGTCAATGACTCGTATCCGGCCGACCCTCTCACCGTCACCAACAGCAAGTTCGACGATTTCGTTCGATTCTTCGGCAAGTACTTCGAGGTGGTCTCGCTCGGCGAAGTGCTCCGCCGCCTCGAGAGTGGGGAATCGCTCAGGAACAAGCTCGCCATCACCTTTGACGATGGCTATCGCGGAAACGCGACGATTGCTGCACCGATCCTGGAGCGACACGGTCAGCGCGCCTGCTTTTTCGTAACTACCGACTGGATCGGCACGGATCACGTCGCATGGTGGGACGCGGAGAAGAACATCCAGACTTCCTGGATGACGTGGGATCAGATTCGCGAGCTGCACGCAGCGGGTCACGAGATCGGGTCGCACACTCAGGATCATCCCGACCTTGGCGCCATCGCGCCGGACGTGGCGAGACGCGAGATCAGCGGCGGCAGCGCGCGGCTGGACGCTGAGCTCGGCAAGCATTCCGGCCTGTTCGCCTACCCCTACGGTGGTAAGAAGAACATGTCGGAGGAAAACCAGGCCGTCGTGAATCAACTGGGCCTGAGATGTTGCCTGTCGGCGTATGGCGGAACTGTGAGAAGCGGCGATGATCCACTGCGCCTCAAGCGGATCACCATTACGAGCTGGTTTCTTTCCCCCTATCAGTTCGGGTTGGAATTCCTGCTCGGCCGACTGAATCCGGAGTGAGTCGAAAAGGAGAGTGATCGCGGTGAGCAGTGGCATCGAGGGGACCAGGGTCCTTGCTTTGGGATCGGGAGTAACCGTCCTCGGAGTGTTGCGGGCGCTATCGCGATCGGAGGTCGAAGTATTCGCCCTTCCCGATGCGGACCGCGCAACGCGACGCTCTCGGTGGTATCGGTCCGCGCCGGGGGAGATGGCGGCGATGCGACCCGAGAGACTCGTCGAGCTACTGCGCCTGCTTCCGACCGGAACGGTCTTGATGCCGTGCTCCGATCTGTGGGCCGGAACCGTGTCGGCGCTCGAGCCGGGGATATTTCAGAGCTACCCGGCGAGTGTCCCGCCGTTGTCAGCGATCCAAGTCCTGGTCGACAAGTCGAGCTTTCGCGGCACCCTGGCGCGGTTGGGACTTGCGCACCCCGAGACTCATGTCATGACGTCGCTCGCCGATCTCGACAGCGTCGGCGACAGAATTCTTCAGAGCTCGTTTCTCAAGCCGGCGCACTCGCAGCAGTTCTTCGCACACTTCGGAGTAAAGGCGTTTCGGGTCAGCGGCAGGGAGGATGCGCGGCGGCGGCTCGGCGAGTGCATCAGCGCCGGCTTCCAGATGATGGTCCAGGAATACATTCCCGGTCCGCCGACCAACCATTACTTCGTCGATGGATTCGTCGATCAAGGCGGTGTAATCCGCGCCCTATTCGGTCGCCGGCGTCTGCGAATGAGTCCGCCGGATTTCGGCAACAGCACGTATCAGATCAGCGTGCCGCTGGCAGAGACCGGCGATGCCGTCCAAACGCTGAGGACTCTGCTCGGCGAACTCGAGTACCGCGGCATCTTCAGCGCGGAGTTCAAGAAAGACGCGCGAGACGGGAAATTCAATCTCATCGAGGTCAACGCCAGGCCCTGGTGGTACGTCGACTTCGCGGCGCGATGCGGGGTGAATGTCTGCGAGATGGCCATCCGCGACGCCCTGGATCTGCCGGTGCCGACGATCGACAGCTACGCCGTGGGACGCCGCTCGGTCTACCCGTACTACGATCTCCAGGCGGTGCGGGACGAACGGGCGGCAGGGAAGATGGACCTTCTTTCCTGGGCAGCTTCCTGGCTCGGGCCCTATCAACCGGTATTTCGATGGTCTGATCCGCTTCCAGCAATTGGCGAGGTAGCGTTGCTCATTCGGCAGCGCGTCGCCAAACTCGGCCGCGGCGCGCGGTCGTAGGATTCGATCCGGAACAGATTTTGGGTCTCGATCGCGCACGTGACCGGTACTCTCATCGAGCGTCTGATACAATAGAGAAGGGAGATGACGCGGAATTCAGTTACAACGCATGTTCCCTCTCGAATGACAGCAGGCACGCTGCCCAGAGCAAAGCCGTCGAAAGACGGTGACGCAGAGCCACGGGGCTGAAGCGGATCTCTCCGCGATGCCAGCCGAGCCGCCAGCGAATCCGACATCCGGTCGGCACCGCGGCGGCTTTTTTGTTCTCCGTCGTCATGGTCCGCTCGGAAAAAACCAGGAGTCTTTCCGATGCAGTCCATATTCGCGGTCGCCCGGCGTGTCTTGACGCCCTCGGCAATCATGCTCATTCTCCCGCTGCTCGTCGTATGCTCGGGGGACAATCCGGCTGGAACGGGAGACGCCGCGCCCGGCACTGTGAGCAACCTTGGCGTGTCGGGAATTGCGAGCAACTCGGTCACGCTGACGTTTACCCAGGTTGACGACGGCAAGGGTCAGGCTGCGCGGTACGACATCCGCTACGCGGTATCACCAATGTCGTGGGGCAGCGCGACGTCGGTAGCGAGTGGAAGCTGCGCGGCACCCGTTGCAGGAACAGTGGTTGGGTCGCCGCTCACCTGCAGCATTCTCGGGCTGACGCCTTCTACGAGCTACGACTTTCAGCTGGTGGCGTTCCGAGGCGATCTCGACGTGGACGCAGTATTCGGCCAGCCCTCCAACGTTGCATCGGCTTCGACACCGGCGCAGACAACGCCTCCTCCCGTCGTGGCATCGGTTACCGTCTCCCCCGGCTCGGCTTCCATCGTAGTCGGCGCGACCACGGCCCTCCAGGCAACCGTCAAAGACAGCAACGGCAACGTCATGAGCGGTCAGAACGTCGCGTGGTCGACGAGCAACGCCGCGGCAGCGACGGTGTCTTCCAGTGGCGTCGTGACGGGCGCAGCAGCAGGGTCGGCTACGATAACCGCGACGAGCGGGGGACAGTCCGGCACTTCCGCGATCACGGTGACGGCCGCTCCTCCGCCGCCTCCGGTGGTCACGACTGTGACGGTGGCGCCGGCCGCGCCATCGATAAACGTCGGCGGCAACGTGACGCTCACGGCGACCGTCAAGGATGCGCAGGGCAACGTCATGACCGGCCAGTCGATAGCGTGGTCGACCAGCAACTCCGCCGTCGCCACGGTGAATAACGGTGTCGTCTCGGGCATAGCTGCCGGCACGGCCACCATCACGGCGACGTGTTCCGGAAAAACGGGAACGTCGTCGGTAACGGTCACCACCCCGTCAGGCAGTGGGACCCTGCTGTTCCAGGAAAACTTCGAGGACGCCAACATCGGCGGGCGCGGGTGGTATGACAACACCAGCGCGGTGATCTCGACGGCGGAGCACATCACAGGTAGCACCGCGTCGGCGCAATACCATTTCCTCGCGGGCGCCAGCACTCCGACCAGCGGCGGCGCGCAACGCCACAAGTTCACGCCCTCGAACTCGTTCTACCTCAGTTTCTACGTGAAATACAGCGCCAACTGGGTCGGATCGGGTCAGGCCTATCATCCGCACGAGTTCTACGTACTCAGCAATCTGGACGGCGACTACGATGGGCCGTCGCAGAATTTCCTCGACGTCTACATCGAGCACAACTATCTGAATGGTGGCAGACCGCGCCTGGCGATGCAGGACAATAAATCGGTGAATACGACGAACGGGGCGCTGCCGAACAATCTCATCGCTACCACCGAGAACCGCTCCACGAGCGGGTGCAACGGAGTTGTCGAGAGCAACATCTTCTCGGAGTGCTACAACGCCGGAACCTACTGGTACAACGACAAACAGCTGACCGGGCCCGTAGTGTTCCAGCCGAACCCGGGGCCGGGCTACAAGAACGACTGGAACTTCGTTGAAGCGTACTTCCAGCTGAACACTATCGTGAACGGGATTGGCCAGGCGGACGGCGTCATGCAGTACTGGTTCAACGGAACCCTGATCATCGACCGTCACGACATCCTGTTCCGGACGGGGGCGCATCCGACGCTCCAGTTCAGCCAGTTCCTGATCGCGCCCTACATCGGGGACGGATCTCCGGTGGATCAGTCGATGTTCATCGATAACCTGAGGGTGGCAACGGGGCGCATCCCGTAACCACTCGGGTTAGATCGAGAAGCTCAGTTTCCTGGCGTGGAAGGCCTCGGCGAATCCTTCGGGGGCGCGGCACTCCATTCCACGCAGTCGCATGAGGCCAAGGAACACGTCTTCGCTGAACCAGTCCTTGTTGCGCTGGGTTCCGAAGACGTCGAGCAACGCCCGCGCTTTGCGTCGTGCCCCGGTCGCGGTCAGCGGCACGTAGAAATTTGGGCAGCCAAGGTCGCCATCCCATTTCGGAATCTCGTACTCGAGCACGATCTGATTCCGGAAGGTATTCCAGGTCAGGTCGGACACCACGCGATGGTCCTGATGTCGGTCGTCACGCGTGTGCGTGAACACGATGTCGGGCTGAAACTCCCGGGCGATGCCCTCGAATGCATCCTTGATTCCGTCGAAACGCGCCGGAAAGTAGCCATCCTGGAATTCGTGGAGACGCAGGGCTGCCTTCGCGGCGGGACCGATGAACGTTTGCGCGCCGCGCGCCGCCTCCTTCCCACGCGCTCCCGAGGCGCTCCACACGACCCACCGGAATTCAGCGCGCGGTCGCCTGCGCGCCAGCTGCAGGAGCGCACCTCCGCAGCCGATCTCGATGTCGTCGGAGTGGGCACCTAGGCAAAGCACCTTGAGCGGGCCAGTCCGATCGGTCTTCAGCCCTAACAAGCGGCGCTCCGCGCCCTCGAAGCCGCAGATCTCGGCGCGGGAGTGTCGGAGCGATTGCGGCTGGAGACCTCGCGGTCGATGACTCTCACCAACGAAGCCTTGCGGAGCGCGTCGGCGGCACCTCGCACCGTGGCAAACGGCATCGATGCCCGTTCCGCTATGTCCAGGAGCGAGTGGCTGCCGTCGGAGAAGTTGAGCACCCACAGCAAACACATCTCGAAGTCCTTCGGAGTGCTCCCACCTGTATTACGGTATAAACCACGAGCGCCGAGTCGCGGCTCGCACATCGGATTGAGATTGAGATACGTGCGATCGTGCTCCAGGATCTCCAGAATCGCCAGCACCTTGTTCAGCGAGTCCTCCAGCGACTCAGGTGCCACGAAATCCAGATTGTCGGCGGACGTGTGGTACTCCGGGAACTTGCCATTCGGAGTGCGGGTGAGGCAGCCGACGGCGAGATCGAAACCAGGAGAGCAGTACTGCCGCTCATCGTAACCATATGGAACGAACTCGACGATCTCGCCTGCCCCGGACTGGTGCAGCACGTGTGCAGCAGCACGATCGATGAGCGTGGTTCCGCGGCGGCTTCGCTTGTACGTCGGAGTCCCCCGATCGCCGAGACATGACAGGACGAGGCCATGACGCACCCGACCGATGTCGTCCTGGTTGCGGGCCAGCCATGTTATTGAGCCGATGGTTCCGGGAATGAACAGGAAGCGGATCGTGTGTCGGCGCGGCTTGTCGGCGAGGTGCCGCGCCAGGAACGCGCCCACCGCCATTCCGGAAAGATTGTCGTTGGCGAGCGACGGATGACAGCTGTGCACGCTGATGAGTATCTCATCGGCGATCGCGCCAGGAAGGACGCACTCACCGTAGGTGAGCGAGCCCGCTTTCAGACTCGAATCGATGCACACCTCGTACTCGCCGTCTTTCAGACTCTCGAGGAGGCTGTGGCTGAGGCAGAACCCCCAATCCTCTTTGTAATAGGAGGTGCGATAGGGAATCAGGTCGGGCTGATCGGGAAGCGTATGGAGGTGGGGTCGCAGCTGCGACAGCCGCAGCCGAGCCCGGACTGGCGTGCTGTAACTTACGACGTGAAGTGTCGAGTCCTGCAGATCCACGATTCGTCGGCCCGAGGAGTCGGCAATCCAGGCCTCCCGGATGTTCCACTCGTTGGGAACGGTCCAGTCGAAGGCCGGCGTCCCACTTGGCACTTCGGTGACTTCCATCGGGATGATGTTGCCCAGCAGCGCCAGCGACTGACGGAACCCGTCGCCGGTGATGCTGCGACAGATGGGATACAGCTCGCTCACCAGCCGGTGCATTGCATCGCCCGAGCCCGCGGGCGCGGCGTACTCAGACATTGAGCGCAACGCTCGGAAGGAAATCCGGATACGAGGCGTCGCGCGGATGTAGGATTGGATCGTCCACCGGCCACCTGATTCCGAAGGCCTGATCGTTCCATCGCGCGCCGCGTGCCGCGTTGGGTTCGTAGAACTCCGACATTTGATAGAAGACGTCGCAGTCGTCTTCCAGCGTCACGAACCCATGTGCCATCCCCTCGGGGACATAAAGCGCGCGTCCGTTTGCCCGCGACAGCTCGAGGCCAAAGTGCCTCAAATAGGTGTCGGAGTCAGCCCGCAAGTCGATGATCACATCCCAGATGGCGCCGCTGGTGCAGCGCACGAGCTTCGCTTCAGCGTACGGCTCAGCCTGCCAGTGCATTCCACGCAGAGTCCCGCGCCGCTGGTTGTACGAAATGTTGCATTGGGCGAGCTCGATGTTGAGTCCGATTTCTTCGAACTCACGGCGGCACCATGCCCTCGAGAAAAAGCCTCTTTCGTCGCCACGCCGCTCGAGCTCGACGACGAATGCGCCCGGCAAAGGGCTCGCTTCAAAGATCACGGATAAACCTTCACCTCGGGAATCGGAACTACGAATCGACCACCCCACTCGGTGATTCCGGCCAGTTGTCCCATGATCTCCGATTTGATATTCCATGGAAGTATCAGCACGTAGTCGGGACGGGCCTCCCAGAGCCGTTCGGGCGCGTGGATCGGGATGTGTGTTCCGGGTAAGAATTTGCCGTGCTTATGCGGGCTGCGGTCGACCGTGAACTCGACGAAGTCGGTTCGAATACCGCAGTAATTGAGAAGCGTGTTGCCTTTTCCGGGGGCGCCATAGCCCACCACTCGCTTACCGGCGCGCCTCGCGGCGATGAGAAACTCGAGCAGCTTGTGCTTGGTCGCACGCACCCGCGCTTCAAACCTCTCGTAGTACTCCATGGTCGCGACTCCGGCAGCCTCTTCGCGCTCACGCAGCGCGACGAGTCGATCGGTGACCTCGTGGGTCGTGTCTTCCGCGTGATGCGCGTAAATACGGAGCGAGCCTCCATGAGTCGGCAGCTCCTCGACGTCGAAAAGAGGAAGACCGTGGGCGGCGAAAATCCGCTCCACGGAATACAGCGAGAAATACGAGAAGTGCTCGTGATAGACCTGGTCGAACTGATTTCCGTCGATGGTCTGCAGCAAGTGCGGAAACTCGATCGTGACCACCCCGGAGCTCGCAAGCAGAATTCTGATGCCGCCGACGAAATCGTTGAGATCGGGCACCTGCGCCAGAACGTTGTTGCCGAGCACCAGGTCTGCCTGACGGCCGGCGTTCGCCAGTTCGGTCGCCGTGTCCACACCGAAGAATTGGACGAGAGTGGGCACGCCCTTCGACTCAGCGACCTTCGCCACGTTGGCCGCCGGCTCGATTCCCAGAGAGGGAATACCCTGCTTCACGAAATACTGGAGGAGGTAGCCGTCGTTGCTGGCTAGCTCGACGACCCGGCTCTTGCTGGTGAGGCCGAACCGCTCGATCATCTGCTCGACGTAGTGTCTGGCGTGGTTGAGCCAGGAATCGGAAAACGACGAGAAGTAAGCGTAGTCGGTGAAGATGTCCTCACCCGTCACGTACTCCTCGAGCTGCACCAGGAAACAGCGTTCGCAGACCCATAGGAGGAGCGGATAAAACGGCTCCATCTGGTTCAGCTGGTCCGCCCTGAGGAAACTCTCGCACAAGGGTGACATGCCGAGGTCGAGGACGCGGTTTCGGAAAGGCGTCCCACAGAAGCGGCAGCATCCGGATTTCGGTCGGCCGGCAATCGCGGGCGGCCAGGCGGTTCTCGGTTCCATCACTGCAACGGCTGTCATTCGATCCAGTTCCCCCGGCTCACGTTCAGGTAATCATAGGTTCGTCCGGGAGCCGCAATGATGCCGCCTGCGGTCGCGGATACCGGCGTTTTGGCAAATCGCGCTCCGCACATTTGCACCCGGGAATCGGTGTGCTGGCGGCCGGCGGGATGGCTTCGAGCCGCCGCAGCGACGCTCAACGGGTGTTTCGACCCCGCTCTTGACGCCAATTCGCTGTGGCTCGGGACCCCTCTTCTGTCGGACAGACGCAACAGTTCCCAACAGCGCGTTTGCTTATTCCGCCCCAAATGGACGTTACGCGGTGTTCGTACCGGGCGCATGAGTTGCGACTGTGGCGCCGGCGCGCGGGGGAGGGCTCTCGGGCGCCTTCGCCACAACACACAAAATGGGGCAGGGAATGCGCGTCTTGATCACAGGTCACAACGGATACATCGGCTCCGTGCTGGCGCCCATGGTGAGGCAGGCGGGTCATGACGTGGTTGGCCTGGATACCTTCCTGTTCGAGGGCGGGACCTTCGGAAAGGACACAGCCCGAATCGATTCCATCCGTATGGATCTCCGCGATGTGGAGGCGGAGGATCTGCGTGGCTTCGATGCGATCATGCACCTGGCCGCGCTGTCGAACGATCCGGTGGGTGATCTCAATCCCCAGGTGACTTACGACATCAACCACCTCGGCTCGGTGCGCCTCGCCAGAATGGCGAAAGAGGCCGGGGTGGAGCGCCTGATTTTCGCGTCTTCTTGCAGCCTCTACGGCGTCGCCGGCGACCAGATGCTCGACGAGAAAGCGGCCATGAATCCGATCACGGCTTATGGAGTGACGAAAGTTCTGTTCGAGAAGGACGTCGCCCAACTCGCCGACGATGATTTCAGTCCGACCTTCCTGCGTAACGCCACCGCCTACGGAGTCTCTCCGAGGCTCCGGGCCGATGTCGTCGTCAACAATCTGGTCGGCATCGCCTACACCACCGGAGAAGTCCTGATCCAGAGTGACGGCACGCCGTGGCGACCACTGGTTCACATTGAGGATATCGCGCAGGCCTTCATCGCCGTGCTGCACGCGCCGCGCGAGAAGGTTCACAACGAGGCATTCAACGTCGGGCAGAGCGAAGAGAACTATCGGGTCCGCGATCTCGGCGCACTGGTCGAACAGGTCATTCCCGGCAGCAAGGTGAAGTACGCCGAAGGCGGCGGACCCGATCCGCGATGCTACCGGGTCGACTGCGGCAAGCTCGCGCGTGCTCTGCCGGAATTCCGTCCGAAATGGACCGTCCGGCGCGGTATGGAGCAGCTCCGCGATGCATTCGAGCGGAACGGCCTCACCAGAGACGAGCTGCTGGGCGACCGCTATTTCCGCATCAAGCGGCTCCGCGCGCTACAGGCACAGGGGCTGATCGACGATTCGCTGCGCTGGGTTCTGAGCGATAAGCCGGCCCTGGTGGAGGCGGGAATATGAAGGTCGTGATCTTTTGCGGGGGCCTGGGGATGCGCCTTCGCGAGGTGGGCGAGGATATCCCCAAACCAATGGTGCCGATCGGACACCGTCCGATACTCTGGCATCTAATGAAGTACTATGCCCATTACGGCCACACCGACTTCATCCTGTGCCTCGGGTACCGGGGCGATGTTATCAAGAAGTATTTCCTCAACTACGAGGAGACGAGCTCCAACGACTTCGTGCTCTCCGGCGGCGGCCGCGAGATCGAGCTGATGAACCGCGACATCTCCGACTGGCGGATCACCTTTGCCGACACCGGCGTGAATGCCAACATCGGCCAGCGGCTGATGGCGGTGCGGAAGTACCTGACGCATGAGGAGGCATTTCTCGCCAATTACGCGGATGGTCTGACGGACATGCACCTGCCTTCGGCGCTCGAGCGCTTCGAGTCGCGCGGCAAGATCGGAAACTTCGTCAGCATCAGGCCGAACCTGAGCTTCCACGCCGTGTCTGGTCTCTCCGATGGGCGCGTCAGCGAGATCAAACCGGTGCGCGAGACCGACCTCCGCATCAACACCGGGTTTTTCATGTTCAGACGCGAGATCTTCGACTACATGCGCCCCGGGGAAGAGCTGGTCGAGCAGCCATTCCAGCGGCTCATCGCGGCTGACCAGCTGCACGCCTACGCCTACGATGGGTTCACGGCGTCCATGGATACCTTCAAGGACAAGCAGCACTTCGACGAGCTTTACGTCAAAGGCACGGCGCCCTGGGAGGTCTGGCTCCGTCAACCGGCTGGAGGGAACGGCGTCGCCGATGCGCCGATGCAGAAGGACGCGACACCCGTGCGGTTTCCGAATGGCCAGAACTACGTCAGCCCGTTTGGGCTGGCGGCGACGGAGCCGGCGGAAAAGTCCGTCTGGCCCTAGTCAGTAGCCAGGGGCGCGCAGTGACATCAGCATCAAGCCGTTCAGTCGTAGTCGGGGGCGGAATCGTCGGCCTCGCCACCGCCGTGGCAATGGCAGAGCGCGGCCACCCACCGGTAGTTCTCGAAGCGGAGAACGGTCTGGCCCAGCATCAGACCGGACACAACAGCGGCGTGATTCATTCCGGGCTGTACTACCGTCCCGGCTCGCTCAAGGCGCGGACGTGTCGCGCCGGCATGAAAGCCATGTATCGATTCTGCGCTGAAGAGAAGATTCCGCATCGGCAATGCGGGAAGCTCGTGGTCGCCGTAGACAAATCAGAAGTCTCCGCTCTCAACGCGCTCGAGGACAGGGGTCGAGCAAACGGCGTCGCGCTCGAGCGAATTGGCGCCGACGAAATCAGGGAGCACGAGCCGGCGGTCAAAGGGGTCGCCGGACTCTGGGTAAGTGAGACCGGTATCGTCGATTACACCGCGGTGACGGCCGCGCTTGCCCGCCGTCTGATTCGGCTGGGTGGCGAGGTCAGACTTGGAAGTCGCGTCCTGATGATCCGACGCGACGGAAAGTCGATAGTGGTTCGCACACCACGCGACGAGATCCACGCCTCGCGCCTGGTGAACTGCGCCGGATTGCAGAGCGATCGGGTCGCGAGGATGGCAGGGATAGCGCCGCAAGTCCGGATCGTGCCCTTCCGCGGCGAATATTACACGCTGAAAGAAACGCGATCCGCTCTGGTTCGCGGATTGATTTATCCCGTTCCCGATCCGAGCCTGCCATTTCTCGGCGTGCATTTCACCAGGGGCATCGACGGCGTAGTGGAAGCCGGCCCGAACGCCGTGCTCGCGCTCAAGCGCGAGGGGTATTCTCGCGGCGATGTATCGGTGCGGGATCTGGCCGAGCTGGCGCG